>NZ_JBVHLF010000016.1:0-25810 GCF_055559155.1 Kitasatospora sp. NPDC024654 | reverse complement strand
CCGCCGACGTCCTAGTGCACGGCACCACCAAGACGTCGATCCGCACCACCGCCTCCCTCCCTGTCGACCTCCGGCTGGTCCCCCCCCCCCCCCCCCCCCCCCCTCTCCTCTCCTCCCCCCCCCCCCCCCCCCCCCCCCCCCCGACCTGGTGCTCCGCCGGTTGGATTCGAACCAACACTGCAAGGCTTCAAAGGCCTGCGGGCTGCCGATTACCCCACGGCGGATGGCTGCTCAGACCATACCGGAGTCGTCAGCCGGCTGGGTATCGCCACCGATCCCGAGTGTGACGATCACGCCACCCGCACGAGTGCCCCGGTCGGCCGCGCTGCGCTTCCCATCGACCACCCGCAGTACCTACGATGCCGTAGGTTACGCAAACGTAGGCTCCGCCTCCACCGCAAGCTCCTTTCCCCAAGGGACGCCCCCATGACCGTCCAGGCCGGCGAAGCGCCCATGAGCGCCGCCCCCACCCCCGCCTCGCAGATCTCCGCCACCCTCGGCGGCGAGAAGCAGGGTCCCGCCGAGCGCCTCGCCCTCGCCCTCTTCATCGTGCTGCCGTTCCTGGCCCTGCTGGCCGCCGTCCCGGTGGCCTGGGGCTGGGGGCTGGACTGGACCGACGTGATCATCGCGACGGTCATGTACTTCACCGCCTGCCACGGCATCACGATCGGCTACCACCGCTACTTCACCCACCGCGCCTTCAAGGCCAACCGCCCGCTGAAGATCGCCATGGCGGTGGCCGGCAGCCTGGCCGTGGAGGGCCCGCTGGTCCGCTGGGTGGCCGACCACCGCAAGCACCACAAGTTCTCCGACAAGGCCGGCGACCCGCACTCGCCCTGGCGCTACGGCGAGACCGTACCCGCCCTGCTGAAGGGCCTCTGGTGGGCGCACATCGGCTGGCTCTTCGACTCCGAGCAGACCCCGCAGCACGTGTACGCCCCCGACCTGGTCAAGGACCGCGACCTGCGGACCGTCTCGCGGCTGTTCTGGCTCTGGACCACCATCTCGATGCTGCTGCCGGCGCTGGTCGGCGGGCTGGTCGGCGACAGCTGGCAGAGCGCCCTGAGCGCCTTCTTCTGGGGCTCGTTGGTCCGGGTCGCGCTGCTGCACCACGTCACCTGGTCGATCAACTCGATCTGCCACGCGGTGGGCGACCGGCCGTTCCGCTCCCGGGACCGCTCCGGCAACGTCTGGTGGCTGGCCGTGCTCTCCTGCGGCGAGTCCTGGCACAACCTGCACCACGCCGACCCGACCTCGGCCCGGCACGGGGTGCTGCGCGGCCAGATCGACTCCTCCGCCCGGCTGATCCGCTGGTTCGAGCTGGCCGGCTGGGCGCGGGACGTCCGCTGGCCCGACGCCGGGCGCATCGCCGCCCGGCGCGTCGCATGACCCGTCACCTGAAGCATGATGGAGGGGTGAACGGGAGCACAGGAGACACCGCAGACGGCCACCGCCCGCCCCCACGTGCCGGGGCGAGCCCGCAGGGCGCCGCTCGGACGGGCTCCGCGGCTCCGGCCCGCGCGCGCGGCGCGCGGGTCCGGATGACCGGCAAGCAGCGCCGCGAGCAGCTGCTGGAGATCGGCCGCTCGGTCTTCGCCGAGCGTGGCTACGACGGCACCTCGGTGGAGGAGATCGCCGAGCGGGCGGGCGTCTCCAAGCCGGTGGTCTACGAGCACTTCGGCGGCAAGGAGGGGCTCTACGCGGTGGTGGTCGACCGCGAGATGCAGCTGCTGCTGGACATGGTCACCGGCGCGCTCACCGGCGGGCACTCGCGGGAGCTGCTGGAACAGGCCGCCTTCGCGCTGATGGACTACATCGACACCTCCACCGACGGCTTCAAGATCCTGGTCCGGGACTCCCCGGTCGCCCAGTCCACCGGCAGCTTCGCCTCGCTGATCAGCGACATCGCGACCCAGGTCGAGGACATCCTCGGACTGGAGTTCAAGGCCCGCGGCTTCGACCCCCGGCTCGCCCCGATGTACTCGCAGATGCTGGTCGGCATGGTGGCGCTGACCGGGCAGTGGTGGCTGGAGGTCCGCAAGCCGCAGAAGGCCGAGGTCGCCGCCCACCTGGTCAACCTTGCCTGGCACGGGCTCGAGGGGATGGAACGCCACCCGAAGCTGGTCGGCGACCGGCAGAACTGAGGCCCCGTCCTGAAACCTCCCGGACACCCTCCGGCGTCCTGGCGGTTTTCTCGACATCAAGAGGCTTCATATCGACAGAACCACCGATACACTGATCGCCATGGAGGACGAGGTCGACCGCCTGGTCGCAGCATGGCGCCGAGAGCGCCCCGACCTCGACGTGCAACCGCTCCAGGTGCTCAGCCGGGTCAGCCGGCTCGCCCGTCACCTGGACCGGGCCCGCCGTGCCGCCTTCGCCGAGCACGGGCTCGAGCCCTGGGAGTTCGACGTGCTGACGGCCCTGCGGCGGGCCGGCGAGCCCTACCAGCTCTCCCCCGGCCAGCTGCTCACCCAGACCCTGGTCACCTCGGGCACCATGACCAACCGGATCGACCGGCTGGCCGGCAAGGACCTGGTCCAACGACTGCCCGACCCGGACGACCGGCGCGGGGTGCTGGTCCGGCTCACCCGCTCCGGCCAGGAGCGGGCCGACCAGGCGCTGGCCGGCCTGCTGGACCACGAGCGCCAGCTGCTCTCCGAGCTGTCCGGCGGTCAACAGGCCGAGCTGGCCGCCCTGCTGCGGCAGCTGGTCGCGCCCTTCGACAACCTCCCGTAGCGGACGACCCGTCAGGGTCCGGCGGGCGCCACCGCGGGCGGGTCCGCCGGCGCGATGCCGGCGCGGCGGGCCAGCGCCACCGCGGCCAGCGTCGAGTGCACCCCCAACTTGCCCAGCACGTTCTGCATGTGGGTGCGCACGGTGTGCGGGGAGAGGTACAGCCGCTCGGCCACCGCCTGCCGCCCCATCCCGGCCACCATGCAGCGCAGCACCTGCTTCTCGCGCGGGGTGAGCGAGTCCACCAGCCGCTCGCTCTCGGTCCGGTCCCGCCGCGCGGTGGTCAGCTCCCGTACCACGCCGGTCAGCAGCGCGGGCGGCAGATGGGTCTCGCCACGCAGCACCCCGCGCACCACGGCCAGCAGCCGGCTCAGCGAGCTCTCCTTGGCCACCCAGCCCGCCGCCCCGGCGTAGAGCGCGCGGACGGCGCGCCGCGGGTCGTCCTCGGCGGCCAGCACCACCGCGCGCAGCCCGGGGTGGCTCTGGCAGGCCCGGCCGAGCAGGGTGATGCCGTCGGCCGCCCGCCGCCCGTCCGCCGCGGGCTCGGGCACCGGGCGCGCACCGGGCGGCACCCGGCCGGCCAGCGCGCTGCCGGCCTGCCGCGGCGCGGGCACCACGCCGACCGTGCGGCGCACCGGGGCCGGCGCGGGATCCGGCTCGACCGCCGCCCGGGGACGCCGGGGCGGCCCGAGCGCGGCGGGCGAGCCGAGGTCGGCGTCCACCAACAGCACGTCGAACGGCCGGCCGTCGGCCGCGGCGCGTACCAGCGCCTGCTCGGCGGCGGGCGCGCTGCCGGCCGCGCCGACCTCGATCTCCGGCTCGGCGGAGAGCGCCGTAGCCAGGGCCTCGGCGAAGATGCGGTGGTCGTCGACCACCAGGACGCGGATCCGCGCCATGTCGGTATCCCCCCTGCTCGGGCGTCGGCCCCCACCGATACCGGACTCAGAGTACGGGGATGACTGCGACGCGGCAGGAGTTCGGTGAAAATCGGTCAGAACGGGCCGCCCCGGTCAGCCGGTCCCGTCAGTCGATCCGGTGGGCGCCGGTCGAGGCCACCGCGGTGAAGACGCCCGGCACGGCGTACCCGGCCTCCCGGAACGCCGCGGTCACGCCCTCGGTGACCTCCGGCGCCCGGTCGGCCGGGACCAGCGCGATCACCGAGCCGCCGAAGCCCGCGCCGGTCATCCGGGCCCCCAGCGCGCCCGCCGCCAGCGCCGCCTCCACCGCGAGGTCGGTCTCCGGACACGAGACCCGGAAGTCGTCGCGCAGCGAGGCGTGGCCGGCCGTCAGCACCGGGCCGAGCCCGGCCGGGTCGCCGGCGTCCAGCGCCGCCACCGCCTGGCCGACCCGGGCGTTCTCGGTCACCACGTGCCGCACCAGCGGGCCGAGGTCGGCCGGCAGCCGGTCCAGTGCCGCGGACAGCCCGTCCGGCGCGAGGTCGCGCAGTGCGGGCAGCCCGAGCAGCTCGGCGGCCCGCTCGCAGCCGGCCCGCAGCGCCGCGTAGGTGCCGTCCGCCAGGTCGTGCTTCACCCGGGTGTCCACCACCAGTAGTCGCAGGTCGTGCGCCGCGAGCTCGAACGGGATCTGACGCCACGTCAGATCACGGGTGTCCAGCAGCAGGGCGGCCCCGGCCGTGCAGCAGGACGACGCCATCTGGTCCATCACCCCGCACGGCACCCCGCCGAAGACGTTCTCGGCCCGCCGCGCGACCAGCGCCGCGGCCGCCGGCGGCAGGTCCAGCCGGTAGAGGTCGCGGTAGACCGCGGCGACCACGCAGCCCAGCGCGGCCGAGGAGGAGAGCCCGGCCCCCATCGGCAGGTCGCTGTCCAGGTGGACGTCGGCGCCGCCCACCTCGTGCCCGGCCTCCCGCAGCGCCCAGACCACCCCGGCCGGGAGGCTCGTCCAGCCGACGGTGTCACCGGGGGCCAGCCGGTCGGCGGCCAGCTCGGCGAGCCGGCCGTCGCCCTGCGCGCTGAACAGCCGCAGCAGTCCGTCCGAGCGCCGCCGGGCCGCCGCCCGGACGGACTGCCGGAGCGCGATCGGCAGCACGAACCCGTCGTTGTAGTCGGTGTGTTCACCGATCAGGTTGACCCGCCCGGGCGCCGCCCAGACCCCCTCCGGTGAGCCGCCGAAGACCCGCTCGAACTCGCCCCGCACCACGCGCTCCCGCCTCCGCCGACGGCGGACCAGTTACTCGGCCTGTCCTACTCGGCCTGGGCCTTGGCCACGGTGAAGGCCCAGGCGTCCGCCACGATGTCGTCCAGCTCGGGGCGCTTGGGCTTCCAGCCCAGCGCCTGGTGGGCCCGCTCGGCCGAGGCGACCAGCACCGCCGGGTCGCCGGCCCGGCGCGCGGCGATCTGCACCGGGATCTCCCGGCCGGTCACCCGCTTGACCGACTCGATCACCTGGTGGACCGAGAAGCCGCTGCCGTTGCCCAGGTTGCAGATCAGGTGCTCGCCCGGCTTCGCGGCGTCCAGCGCCAGCAGGTGGGCCTCGGCGAGGTCGGCGACGTGGATGTAGTCGCGGATGCAGGTGCCGTCCGGGGTCGGGTAGTCGTCGCCGTAGACGGCGATGTGCGGGCGCTGGCCGAGCGCCGCCTGGAAGACCAGCGGGATCAGGTGCGACTCCGGGTCGTGCCGCTCGCCGTACGTGGCGCCGGACGAACTCGCGTACGCGCCGGCCACGTTGAAGTAGCGCAGGCTGACCGCGGCGAGGCCGTGGGCGACCGCCTCGCTGGTGATCAGGTGGTCCACGGCCAGCTTGGTGGCGCCGTAGGTGTTGGTCGGGGCGGTGCGGGCGGTCTCCGCGATCGGGACCGCCTCCGGCTCGCCGTAGCAGGCCGCGGTGGAGGAGAAGACCAGCCGGCGCACCCCGGCCTCGCGCATCGCGCTGATCAGCTCCAGGGAGCCGGCCACGTTGTTGCGCCAGTACTTCTCCGGGTCCGCCACCGACTCGCCGACCTGCGAGGAGGCGGCGAAGTGCAGCACCCCGTCGAAGGAGTCGTCGAGCACCCGCGCGGCGTCCTGGATCCGGCCGTGCACGAACGCGGCGCCGGCCGGCACGCCCTCGCGGAAGCCGGTGGAGAGGTCGTCCAGCACCGTGACGGTGTGCCCGGCCTCCAGCAGGTGGGCGGCGACCACGCTGCCGACGTAGCCGGCACCCCCGGTGACCAGGTACTTGCTCATGTTGCGACCTCCCGCAGGCGGTGTGCCGCCGCCTCCGGCGACACATCGTTGACGAACGCGTCCATGCCGGATTCGACCCCGGCGAGGAACTTCAGCCTGCCTACCGTACGTCGGATCGTGAACAGCTCCAGATGCAGTGCCAGCTCCTCCCCGCCGGACCGGGGTGCCTGGTGCCAGGCGGCGATGTACGGGGTCGGCCCGGGGCCGGGCCCGCCGCCCGGGCCGGGCGGCCCGAACAGCCGGTCGAAACGGCCCAGCAGGTCCAGGTAGAGGCGTGGGAACTCGGCCCGCTCGGCCTCGGTGAGCGCGGTCAGGTCGGGCACCCGGCGGTTCGGGTAGAGATGGCACTCGTACGGCCAGCGGGCCGCGTACGGCACGAAGGCCGTCCAGTGCTCGCCGGCCGCCACCACGCGGACGGGATCGGCCCGCTCGGCGGCCAGCAGGTCCTCGAAGAGGTTGCGGCCGGTCCGGGCCCGGTGCTCGGCCGCGGAGGCAAGCATCCGGCCGGTGCGCGCGGTGGTGAACGGGAACGCGTAGATCTGACCGTGCGGGTGGGCCAGCGTCACGCCGATCTCCGCGCCGCGGTTCTCGAAGCAGTAGACCTGCCGGACGTCCGGCAGCGCGGACAGCTCGGCGGTGCGGTCGGTCCAGGCCTCCAGCACCAGGCGGGCCTTGGCCTCCCCGAGGGTGGCGAACGACGCCTGGTGGTCGGAGGTGTAGCAGACCACCTCGCACCGGCCGGTGCCCGGCCGCCCCTGCCGCAGCGGCTCGTCCAGCGCGGCGACCCGCGCCGCGGCGTCGGCGGCCAGCGAGGGGAAGCGGTTCTCGAAGACCACCACGTCGTAGTCGGCGGCCGGGATCTCGCTCGGCCGGCCCTCGCGGGAGGGGCAGAGCGGGCACTCGTCGGCGGGCGGGAGGTAGGTGCGGCCCTGCCGGTGGGCCGCCACGGTGACCCAGTCACCGAGCACCGGGTCGCGGCGGATCTCGGAGAGGCTGGCCACCGGTTCCAGCGGCCGCCGGTCCGGCGCGTCGCGCGACACCGACTCGTCACGGTCGTAGTAGATGAGCTCGCGACCGTCCGCCAGCTTGGTCGTCGTCTTCCGCACGGTCTCCGCCTCTGCTGCCTTCGTCCGCCGGGCTGCCAACATAATCAAACATTACCCATCAGCAGTCAACAGTGCGGCACGCGCGCGGACGCCCGGAAAAGCACCGAGGGCGGGCGCCCGGTGGCGCCCGCCCTCGCTTCTTCCGCTTCCTAGTCCCGCACCAACGCTCCCTAGTCCCGCACCAACCGGGCCAGCAGCCCGGTCCGGTCCGCCACCGCCGCCGCCTCCAGCCGGGTCCGGGCGCCCAGCTTCATCAGCACCCGCTGGACGTGCGTCCGGGCGGTGCTGGGCGCGATCCCCATCCCCTGGGCGATCTCCTGGGTGTCCTGACCCTCCGCGATCCGCGCCAGCACCTGCAGTTCGCGCCGGGTGAGCGCGCCCAGCAGCCGCAGCGCCTCGTCGTCCGGCTCGCGCACCGGGTGCAGCAGCCGCTCGAAGGAGGCCTGCAGCACCTCCACCGCCACCGCGGCCTCGCCGGCCCTGGCCCGGCCGATCGCGCGGTCCACCACCTCGATCCGCTCGTCGCTGCGCACGTACCCCGCCGCGCCCGCCGCGAAGGCGCCGGCCACCGCCCGCAGGTCGTCCACCGGGCCGAGCACCACCACGGCGGCCTCCGGGCGCTCCTGGCGCAGCCGCCGCACCGGCGCGAAGACCCCCGGCACACCCGGCCGGGCCACCCCGAGCAGGCAGACCTCCGGGCGGCGCTGCACCACCAGGTCGACCGCGGCACCGGACGGGCTGCCCACCGCCAGCACCCGGTGCCCGCGCACCTGCAGCGCGGCGGCCAGCGCCTCGGCCAGCAACCGGTGATCGTCGACCACCACGAGCCGCACGCCCACGGCGCCCTCCCCCGTACCCTGCGCGAAGCCCGCGCGACGCGTACCGGTCGTACGCCACAGCACTGTTGACGCACCATCACAGCGCATCCGCCACCCGGACGCCAGCACGGGGAGCTGGGGGGAGGATAACGAAAGAGCGGACGGCCGAAGGCCGCCCCGCAACGCCCGGGCAGCCGCCGGGCAACCGCCCGGCGGACAACGAAGAAGGCCCCCGCCGTGATGGCGGAGGCCTTCTCGATGGAGCCCCCATGCGGAATCGAACCGCAGACCTTCTCCTTACCATGGAGACGCTCTACCGACTGAGCTATAGGGGCGAACCGGTCGAACGAGGAAGACTTTACATGGTCATCGGGCGGCTTGGGAAATCGGTGCCCGCCCGGGACTCCACGCCGGGCACCGGCCCGCGCGCCCGCGCTCAGGCGGTGGAGGCCGCCGGCCCGCCGGCCCGCCGCGCCTGGTCCACCTGTTCCACCGTCAGATCGCACCCGCCGGTCTCCGTCAGCCCCCGCAGGCAGCAGAGCGCCAGCACACCCAGCCCGGCCAGGTACCAGCCGACCGGGGTCGCCGTCCCGTAGACCGCGGTCATCCTGGTCGCCAGCAGCGGCGCGGTCCCGCCGCCGATCACCCCGCCGAGGTTGTAGGTGAGCGCGGCACCGGTGTAGCGCACCCGGGTCGGGAAGAGCTCCGGCAGGTACGCCCCGACCGGCCCGAGCAGCAGCCCGAGCAGCGCCGAGGTACCGGCCAGCGACAGCAGGATCAGCGTCGTCCGCAGGCTCTCCAGCAGCGGGAAGATCAACGGCGACCAGAGCGCCGCCAGCCCGGTCGCCAGCAGGGTCACCCGGCGCCGCCCCCAGCGGTCCGAGGCACCCGCGGCGAACCAGACGGTCAGCGCCCCGAGCGGCGCGGCGAGCAGCTGCAGGGTGAGCATCAGCGTCCGGTCCAGGCCCAGCTGCCCGGTCGCGTAGCCGAGCGCGTAGGTGCCGCTGAGGTAGAAGAGCGCGTAGCCGAACGAGAGCATCCCGGCGCCCAGCAGTACCGGCCGCCAGTGCCCGCGGAGCACCTCCAGCACCGGCACGGCCGGCCGCTCGGCCGCCGCGTGCCGGGCGAAGACCGGCGTCTCGGCGATCCGCAGCCGGACGAACAGCCCCACCCCGACCAGCAGCAGCGAGCCCAGGAACGGCACCCGCCAGCCCCAGCCGGCGAAGTCCCGGTCGCTGAGGGTCGCCGATAGGGCCAGGAAGACCGAGCCGGAGAGCAGCGAGCCGGCGCACGGCCCGAGCTGCAGGAAGCCGGCGTACCGCCCGCGCCGGCCGGCCGGCGCGTACTCCGCCAGCAGCAGCGCCGCGCCGCCCCACTCGCCGCCCAGCCCCAGGCCCTGGCAGAACCGCAGCACCACCAGCGCCAGCGGCGCCCAGAGCCCCCAGCGGCCGTACCCGGGCAACAGCCCGACGGCCGCCGTGGAGAGCCCCATCAGCAGCAGCGAGATCACCAGCACGGCCTTGCGCCCCAGTCGGTCGCCGAAGTGGCCGAAGAACACCGCGCCGACCGGCCGGGCCACGAACGCCACCGCGTACACCGACAGCGCGGCGAGCAGCGCCTCGGTCGCGCCGAGCACCGGGAAGAACTCCCGCCCGAAGACCAGCGCCGCGGCCAGCCCGTACAGGAAGAAGTCGTAGAACTCGATCGCCGTCCCGACGAAGGCGGCCACCGCCACCCTCGCCAGGCCCGGGTCCCGCTCTGACGCCAGCTCAGTCACCATGGCCCCGACCCTGCCGGGCGGGCACCCGCCGACCAACCGCCACCCGGGTGACGAGGGCGCGGACCGTTCGCGGCCACCCCGGGGGCGTACGCCCGATCGTGGGAATCGACGGGTGGTGTGGCAGGTTGGAGGGGGCGGGAACCCCCTCCGCGCCATCGACACCTGCACCTGCACCTGCACCGACGGGACCGACGTGATACCCACCCCCGACGGCCCGGCCTGGTGGGCCCGGGCGGCCCGCCCGGCCCGTCCCGCGCTTCCCTGGCAGCTGATGGTCCGTGCGGCGCTCGGCATGGCCGTCCCGCTCTTCGCCGGGCTGGCCACCGGCCGGCTGGACCTCGGGGTGTTCGCCGGGCTCGGCGCGATGCACGCCACGATGAACGACCGGGTGGAGCCGACCGCGCTGCGGCTGCGGCGGATCGCGCCGGCGCTGGCCGCCTCCGCGCTGGGGATGCTGGTCGGCGCCACCCTGCAGCACCACCGGGTCGGCACCGAGGCGGCCGGCCTGGCCCTCATCGCGGTCGGCTTCGTCTCCGGCGCGGTCAGCGCGACCGGGCCGCGCGGCTCGGCGGCCGGGATGCTGCTGCTGGTGTCGGCGGCGCTGGGTGGCGGAATGGCGGCGCCGCACCCGTGGTGGGCGGGCGCGCCGATGATGCTGCTGGGCGCCGGGCTGGTGCTGCTGCTCGGGCTGCGCTACCGGTCGCGGCCGGCGACCGACCCGCGGGTCCGCGCGCTGGCCACCGTCTACCAGGCGCTGGGCGGTCTGCTGGCCACGCTGGACACCCCCGACGGGCCTACCGCCCGCCGGGTGCTGACCGCCCGACTGAACCAGGCGCAGGACCTGCTGCCGCACCCGCACCCGAACCGCCTCGAATCGCCGCGGCACCAGCGGGTGCGCCGGGCCTACGAGGCGGCGCTGGCCGCCTCCGAGACCGCCACCGCCCTGCTCTGGGCCCGCCGCCCGGTCCCGCCGGAGATCGCCGCGCTGCCCGGTCGGCTGGCCGCCGCGCTGGTCGCGGACGACGGGCCGGCGGCCGGACCGGACCACGGGCCCGGCAGCGAGCCGCCGGCCGTGGCGGTGCCCGACTGGACGCCCGGCACCCCCGCGCTGCGCGCGCTGGACGCCGCGCTGCGGACCGCCGCCGACGCGGTGGCCGGCCGGCCGACCGACCCGGCCACCGCCGTGCGCACCGCCAGCGCGCCACCCGCGGACCCGTGGCGGCTGCGGGTGCGACTGCTCTCCCGCGGCTCGGTCCGCTACGGCCTGCGGGTCGCGCTCTGCATCGCCGCCGCCACCGCGGCCACCGCCTCGCTGCCGCTGAACCGTGCCTACTGGGTGCCGATGACGGTGGCCTTCGTGCTCAAGCCGGATCTCGGCTCGGTCTTCCTGCGGGCCGTCAGCCGCTCGGTCGGCACCGTGCTCGGGGTGATGCTCACCGCCGGCGTGCTCGTGCTCACCACCGACCACTGGGTGCTCGCCGCGATCGCCGCCGTCTGCGTGGCACTGCTGCCCTACACGGTCGCCGCGCACTACGGGCTGAACACCGCGGTGATGACGCCGATGGCGCTGGTGCTGATCCAGCTGGCCGGCGGCAGCGGGGTGGCCGAGTTCTGGCCGCGGGTGCTGGACACCGTGCTGGCCAGCGTGATCGTGCTGGTGCTCGGCTACCTGCTCTGGCCCGAGCGGCCGCCGCACCGGCTGGAGCCACGGATCGTCGCGGCGGCCGGGGCGGTGCGCGGCTACCTGGGCGCGGTGGTACGGCCGGACCGGGCGCCGGTGGCCGAGGTCTGGCTGCGGCGCACCGCGTACCGGGCGCTGGCCGACGCCCGCGCGGAGGTGCGCCAGGGGCTGGCCGAACCGCCCCCGGCCGGGCGGCAGGCGGAGGCCTGGCTACCGGCCACCGCCGCGCTGGAACGGCTCAGCGGCGCCGTCGCGGCCTACGCGGCGCAGCTGCGCTACGGCAGCCAGCAACCCGAACCCGCCGAGGTGGAGCGGGTGTTGGCGGCCCTCGACCGGCTCACCGAAGCGGCCCGGGCACACCGGCCGCCGACCGGCCGCACCGCACGGCCGACCGAGCCGCACAACCCGGCGCACAGCGCGCTGGCCCGGGCCGCCGGGGAGCTGGAACAGCTGCTGGGCTGACCGGAGTTCGCGTCCGGTCGGCCCAACTCCGGTGCCACCGGAGCTGCTACTGGGCTTCCTCGGCCAACTCCAGCCAGGAGAGCTCCAGTTCCTCCTTCTCCTCCAGCACCTTGCGGAGCTGCCCGTCCAGCTCACCGACCTTGCCGAAGTCCGCGGCGTGCTCGGCGAGCTGGGCGTGCAGCTTGGCCTCCCGCTGCTCCAGCTTGGCGATCTGCCGCTCGATCCGCTGGAGCTCCTTCTTCGCGGCCCGGGTGTCCCCCGCCGACTTCGCCGGCCCGCCGACCGTGGCCGGCACGGCCACCGGCACCGCGGCGGCGACCACCGCGGCCCGCCGCTCCAGGTACTCGTCCACGCCGTTCGGCAGCATCCGCATCCGCCGGTCGCCGAGCAGCGCGTACACGGTGTCCGTGGTCCGCTCGATGAAGAACCGGTCGTGGCTGATCACGATCATCGAGCCGGGCCAGCCGTCCAGCAGGTCCTCCAGCTGGTTGAGCGTCTCGATGTCCAGGTCGTTGGTCGGCTCGTCCAGGAAGAGCACGTTCGGCTCGTCCATCAGCAGCCGCAGCAGCTGCAACCGGCGGCGCTCACCACCGGAGAGGTCGCCGAGCGGGGTCCACTGCTTGTCCTTGCCGAAGCCGAACTGCTCGCAGAGCTGGCCCGCGCTCATCTCCCGGCCCTTGCCGAGGTCGACCCGCGAGCGCACCTGCTCGACGGCCTGCAACACCCGGGTGGCGGGGTCGAGTTCGGCCACCTCCTGGGAGAGGTAGGCCAACCGGACGGTCTTGCCGACCTTGATCACCCCGCCGGTCGGCTGGACGTCCCCCTGCGAGGCGTAGGCCGCCTGCAGCGCGCGCAGCAGCGAGGTCTTGCCGGCGCCGTTGACGCCCAGCAGGCCGATCCGGTCACCCGGGCCGAGGTTCCAGGTCAGCCGCTCCAGCAGCAGCTTGTCGCCGGCCTTGACGGTGACGTCGGCGAGCTCGAAGACCGTCCGGCCCAGCCGCGCGTTGGCGAACTTCATCAGCTCGGACTTGTCGCGCGGCTCCGGCACGTCCGCGATCAGCGCGTTGGCGGCCTCGATCCGGTAGCGCGGCTTGGAGGTCCGGGCGGGCGCGCCGCGGCGCAGCCAGGCCAGCTCCTTGCGGGCCAGGTTCTGCCGCTTGCTCTCCTCGGTGGCCTCGATCCGGGCCCGCTCGGCCCGGGCGAAGACGTAGTCGGAGTAGCCGCCCTCGTACTCCCGGACCTCGCCGCGCTGCACGTCCCACATCCGGGTACAGACCTGGTCCAGGAACCACCGGTCGTGGGTCACGCAGACCAGCGCGGAACGGCGGTTCCGCAGGTGCTCGGCCAGCCAGGCGATGCCCTCGACGTCCAGGTGGTTGGTGGGCTCGTCCAGCACGATCAGGTCGGGCTCGCCGAGCAGCAGCTTGGCCAGCGCGATCCGGCGGCGCTCGCCACCGGAGAGCGGGCCGATCACGGTGTCCAGGCCGTTCGCGAAGCCGGGCAGGTCGAGGCCGCCGAACAGCCCCTGGATGATGTCGCGGATCCGGGCGTCGCCCAGCCACTCGTGGTCGGCCCGGTCGGCGATCACCTCGTGCCGGATGGTGGCCTTCGGGTCGAGCGAGTCGTGCTGGGTGAGCACGGCCATCCGCAGGCCGCCGGAGTGGGTGATCCGGCCGGTGTCCGGTTCCTCCAGCTTGGCCAGCATCCGGATCAGGGTCGTCTTCCCGTCCCCGTTCCGGCCGACCACGCCGATCCGGTCGCCCTCACTGACGCCGAGGCTGACCCCGTCCAGAAGGGCCCGGGTGCCGTAGACCTTCGTGACGGACTCGATGGTGGCGAGGTTGACGGCCACGTGCGCTGCGCTCCTGGGTTCGGTGGACTGGGCTCCCAAGAGTAGTCGGCCGGCCTCGAGCTCCTCCGCCCGAGCTCGCGGCCCACCGGCCCGGCCGCCGCGGCCCGCGACCGGCCGCGGCGGCGCGGCGGACCTCCAGCGGCCCGGCGGCGTCGGTGGGGCCGCGCGACGGCAACGGGCGATCACCCCCAAGGGTGACCGCCGGTCACTCCGGCAGAACCTCCGCGCCCGGGACCGGGCCGTGCGTGGCCCGGGCCGTACGGCAGGTGCCCGAGGCGGCCAGGGTGGTGGCGATGGCGGCCGCCGACTCCGCGTCCGCGGCCAGGAAGGCGCAGGTCGGGCCGGAGCCGGAGACCAGGGCGCCAAGCGCGCCGGCCGCGGTGCCGGCGCGCAGCGTGTCGGCCAGCGCCGGACGCAGCGAGAGCGCGGCGGCCTGCAGGTCGTTGCCGAGCGCGGCGGCCAGCGCGGCCGGGTCGCCGGCGGCCAGCGCGGCGAGCAGGGCCGGGTCGGCGTCCGGGGTGGGCACGTCGGTGTCGGCGGAGCCGGTGCCGCCCACCTCGCGCAGCCGGTCGCACTCGGCGAAGACCGCGGGGGTGGAGAGGCCGCCGTCGGCTACCGCGAAGACCCAGTGGAAGGCGCCGGTAACCGGCAGCGGTTCCAGCAGCTCGCCCCGGCCGCGGCCCAGCGCCACGCCGCCGAGCAGCGCGAACGGCACGTCCGAGCCCAGCTCGGCGGCCAGCTCCAGCAGCACCGGCAGCGGGGTCTTCAGCTCCCAGAGCGCGTCGCAGGCGACCAGCGCGGCGGCACCGTCGGCGCTGCCGCCGGCCATCCCGCCGGCCACCGGGATGTCCTTGGCGATGTGCAGGTGGACCCGCGGTTCGACGCCGTGGTGCGCGGCGAGCAGCCGGGCGGCCCGAGCGGCCAGGTTGCTGCCGTCCAGCGGGACCTGGTCGGCGTCGGGGCCCGTGCAGCTGAGGGTGACGCCCTCCTCGGCCGGCGTGGCGGTCACCTGGTCGCCGAGCGCGACCGCGAAGAAGACGTTGGCCAGGTCGTGGAAGCCGTCCGGGCGGCGGCCGCCGACCCCGAGCTGGACGTTGACCTTGGCGGGCACCCGTACGGTGACCGAACCGGCGGCGGGCGAGTGGGTCACAGCACGGGCACCTTCGGCTTGTGCTCGGCGATGGCGGCGAACTGCTCCACCGTCAACATCTCGCCGCGCAGGGTGTGGTCGATGGCGGCGGCCGCCAGGGCCTGCTCGGCGGCGGCGGGCGAGCCGGCCCAACCGGCCAACGCGGCCCGCAGCGTCTTGCGGCGCTGGGCGAACGCGGCGTCCACCACCGCGAAGACCTCGGCCCGGGTGGCCGAGGTGGTCGGCGGCTCGCGGCGGATCAGCGAGACCAGACCGGAGTCGACGTTCGGCGCCGGCCAGAAGACGTTGCGCCCGATCGCGCCGGCCCGCTTGACCTCCGCGTACCAGTTGGCCTTCACCGAGGGCACCCCGTACACCTTGCTGCCGGGCCGCGCGGCGAGCCGGTCGGCGACCTCGGACTGCACCATCACCAGGGTGCGCTCGATGCTGGGGAAGGTGGCCAGCATGTGCAGCAGCACCGGCACGGCCACGTTGTACGGCAGGTTGGCGACCAGCGCGGTCGGCGCCGGGCCGGGCAGCTCGGTGACCTCCATCGCGTCGCTCAGCACCAGGTCGAAGTCGCCGGCCCGGGCGGGCATCCGGGCCGCGATGGTGCTGGGCAGGTGCTGGGCCAGCAGCGGGTCGATCTCCACCGCCGTGACGTGCGCGGCGACCTCCAGCAGCGCCAGCGTGAGCGACCCGAGCCCAGGCCCGACCTCGACCACGGCGTCCTCGCCGGTCACCTCGGCGGCCCGGACGATCCGGCGCACGGTGTTGGCGTCGATGACGAAGTTCTGCCCACGCTGCTTGGTCGGGCGGACCCCGAGCGCGGCGGCCAGCTCCCGGATGTCGGAGGCGCCGAGCAGGTGGCTGTCGGAGGCGGGATCGGTGGTACTCACCGCCTAAGGATAAGGGCGGTCCCACCCCTCACGGCTCGACGACCTGCCTCAGTAGCCGAAGGCCCGGGCGGTGTTCCCGGCGATCGCCGCGGCCAGGGTGTCCTCGGGCAGGGCCAGGGTGGCGGCCATCGAGCGGAGGGTGACCGGGATCAGGTACGGGGCGTTGGGACGGCCGCGGTAGGGGTGCGGGGTCAGGAAGGGCGCGTCCGTCTCGATCAGCACCCGGTCCAGCGGGGTGACCGCGAGGGCGTCGCGCAGCGGCTGGTTGGCCTTGAAGGTGACCGGGCCGGCGAACGAGAGGTACCAGCCGTGCTCGGAGCAGACCTTGGCCATCTCGGCGTCGCCGGAGTAGCAGTGGAAGATCGTCCGCTCGGGCGCGCCCTCGGCCAGCAGCACGGCGATGACGTCCTCGTGGGCGTCCCGGTCGTGGATCACCAGTGCCTTGCCGTGCCGCTTGGCGATCTCGATGTGCCGGCGGAACGACTCCTTCTGGATGTCCACCCCCTCCGGGCCGGTGCGGAAGTAGTCCAGCCCGGTCTCGCCGACCGCGGCCACCTGCGGCAGCGCGGCCAGCCGGTCGATCTCGGCCAGTGCCTCGTCGAGCGCCGCCGAGCCGCCCGGCGAGCGGCGCTGCCCGGACCAGCCGTCCCCGTCGCCGAGCACGATCCGCGGCGCCTCGTTCGGGTGCAGCGCGACCGCGGCGTGCACCTGCGGGTACTGCTCCGCCAGTTCGGCCGCCCAGCGCGAGCCCGGCAGGTCGCAGCCGACCTGCACCACGGTGTCGACCCCGACCGAGGCGGCCTTGGCCAGCGCCTCCTCCGGAGTGCCGGACTGCATGTCCAGGTGGGTGTGCGAGTCGGCCACCGGCACCGCGAGCGGCGCGGGCAGCGGGGGCGGGGTGGAGCGGTCGTCGTCCTTGGCAGCCATGGTCCCCGAGCCTAACCGCGCGGGCCCGACCACGCGGCGGGGCCGCCCCCGAACCGTTTCTTCCGCGGTGAGGACGGCCCTGCGGGCGGGGAGCTACGCCTTCGGCAGCCAGAACTGGTACCACCTGGTCCGCAGCCGGCGCGGTCCGGTCGGCGCGGACGCGGCCGGGGTGGCCGACGGGGCGGCGGGCTCGCCGTGCGCGGCGTAGCCGGGCGCGTGGTGCCAGTTGTGCTCGACGGTGGCGACCCGGCCGGCGCGCATGATCCGCACGGTGTGGCCGCCGCAGCCCGGGCAGCTCGGCTTGAGCAGCGGAGACGGAACCCGGACGCCGTTGGCCCGGTACTGGATCACCGTGTGCCCGTCCCGGGCCCGGTGGTGCTCGATGTCGTACGCCTGTTCCCAGCCGTAACCGCAGCTCAGGCACGCGAAGGAGTAGGCCTCCCGGACCACGTCCACCGCTCCGCGCAGCACGGCGGCGGAGCTGGCGGCCGACGGCTCGCCGGGTCCGGGGCGGGTGGCCGGCTCCTGATCCGGGCCCGGCTTCAGGCCGGTCCCGGGGGTGCCACCCAGAGGGCTACCGATTGTCTCGCTCATCGCGGTCTCCCAGCGCCCGCCGGACGTTCGTCCGGTCCGGGTCTTTCCATCCGATGGAATGCCCAAGCGCCCTGGGGCGATACCCGGCTTGCCGAGACTTGGCCGGGTGTTGGACATCCCTGTACGAATCCCCGATAAACCCGCAGCTCAGCGAGGGTTTATCGGGTATCCGCTTTACCTTTTCCAACGGACTGCCCGGCGTGCGCGGAGGTCTTTTCGACGACCGGCGTACGCGGCGGGCGCCCGTCATTCCACGGTACGCGCGGGCGGGCCGGGACGCGCGGGACGACCGGGAAGGCCCCAACAGCCCCACCGGCCCCCGCTCAGCCGCCGTGCTTGGCCGCCACCACCGCGTCGAAGACCTCCCGCTTCGGCAGCCCCAGCTCCGCCGCGACCGCAGCGATCGCCTCCTTGCGCCGCTCCCCCGCCTCCTCCCGGGTGGCCACCCGGCCGGCCAGCTCCGCCGGGCTCAGCTCCGCGGGCGCGGCCGGCGGAGCGCCGCCGACCACCACGGTGATCTCGCCGCGCACCCCCTCGGCGGCCCACTCGGCCAGCTCGCCGATCGGCCCGCGCCTGACCTCCTCGTAGGTCTTGGTGAGCTCCCGGCAGACCGCGGCCGGCCGGTCCGCGCCGAACGCGTCGGCCATCGCGGCCAGCGTCTCGGCGATCCGGTGCGGGGCCTCGAAGAAGACCATGGTGCGCGGCTCGGCGGCGATCTCGGCCAGTTGGCGGGCCCGGTCGCCGGCCTTGCGCGGCAGGAAGCCCTCGAAGGTGAACCGGTCCACCGGCAGCGCGGAGAGCGCCAGCGCGGTGAGCACCGCGGACGGGCCGGGCACGGCGGTGACCTTGACGTCCGCGGCGACCGCGGCGGCCACCAGCCGGTAGCCGGGGTCGGAGACCGAGGGCATGCCCGCGTCGGTGACCAGCAGCACCCGGGCGCCGCCGGTGAGCGCCTCGACCAGCTCCGGGGTCCGGCCGACCTCGTTGCCCTCGAAGTAGGAGAGCACCCGGCCGGCCGGCGTCACGCCGAGCGCCTGGGTCAGCCGGCGCAGCCGCCGGGTGTCCTCGGCCGCGATCACGTCCGCCGAGGCCAGCTCGGCGAGCAGCCGGGGCGGCGCGTCCGCGACGTCGCCGATGGGGGTTCCTGCCAGCACCAGTACACCTGTCACCCGGCCATCCTCGCAGGCCGCGGGGAGCGCCCGGAGATTCCCGGGAGATTGGTGACGAACCGGGCAGCTTCGGAGGGAGCGGCCCTGCCGTAGGAAGGCGCCCCTACGATGTCCGGGTGAGTGGCGAGACGGCAGCAGAGACGGTGGCGGAGGCCCCCGCGGGCCCCGCGGCAGGCCCCGACGGCTCCGAGGAGGCCGGTCCGGCCCGCCCGGCGGGCGTCGGCTGGCGCGCCCGGCTGGCCGGCCACGGCTACCGCGCGCCCGAGCGGACCCCGCTCGCCGAGCGGCTGGTGCCGCCGATGCCGGACGGCCCCGGGGTGACCCCGGCGGTCGTCGCGCCCCCGCCGCTGCTGCGGCGCGCCGGGATCCGCGTTCCGGCCGGGCTGTGGGCCTGGGTCTGCCGCTGGTCCGGCTGGCTGGGTCCGCTGGCGGTGGCGGTCTTCGGCGGCGTGCTGCGGTTCACCAACCTGGGCAGCCCGAACGCGATCATCTTCGACGAGACCTACTACGCCAAGGACTCCTACGCGCTCTGGCACGGCGGCTACGAGATCGCCTGGCCGGACGACGCCAACGGGCAGATCCTGCTGCCGCACCAGACCATCCCCTACACCAGCGCGCCGTCCTTCATCGTCCACCCGCCGGTCGGGAAGTGGATCATAGGTCTGGGCGAGCAGATCTTCGGGATGCACCCGTTCGGCTGGCGGTTCATGGTCGCCCTGCTCGGCACGCTCTCGATCCTGATGCTCGCCCGGATCGCCCGCCGGCTCTTCCGCTCCACCCTGCTCGGCTGCGTGGCCGGCCTGCTGCTCTCGGTCGACGGGCTGCACTTCGTGATGAGCCGCACCGGGCTGCTCGACCTGATCGTCATGTTCTGGATCCTGGCCGGCTTCGGCTTCCTGCTGCTCGACCGGGACCACACCCGCGGCCGGATCGCCCGGCTGCTCGGCGAGACCACCGACGCGCAGGTGGCGCACCGGATGCGGTTCGGCTGGCGCCCGTACCGGCTGGCCGCCGGGGTCTGCGTGGGCCTGTCCTGCTCCACCAAGTGGAGCGGCATGTACGTGGTCGCGTTCTTCGGTCTGCTCACCGTGCTCTGGGACGCCGGCGCGCGCCGGACGGCCGGGGCCCGGCGGCCGTACTGGTCGACCCTGGTCCGGGACGGGCTGCCGGCCTTCGCCTCGATCGTGCTGGTCTCACTGGTGGTCTACGTCTCGTCCTGGGCCGGCTGGTTCGCCAGCAGCACCGTGCCGGGCAAGGGCGGCTACGACCGCGGCTGGGCGCTCGGGCGGCACGGGCTCTCCACCGAGTTCGTCACGCTGCCGGTCCTCGGCAAGGTGAAGATGCCGTTCCAGGTGGACATGAGCTGGGTGCCGGCCAGCCTGCGCTCGCTCTGGCACTACCACAGCCAGATGTACGAGTTCAACATCAACCTGCACAGCCCGCACGTCTACCAGTCCAACCCGTGGAGCTGGCTGCTGGACGCCCGGCCGGTCTCCTTCTACTACGACTCGCCGCGGTTCGGGGAGAGCGGCTGCAAGGCGAGCCAGTGCGCCTCCGAGGTGCTCGCGCTGGGCACCCCGCTGCTCTGGTGGGCCGGGATCATCGGCTTGGCGTACTGCCTCTACCGTTGGGCGCTGCGGCGGGACTGGCGGGCCGGGGCGGTGCTCTGCGGGCTGGGTGCGGGCCTGCTGCCCTGGTTCGAGTACCAGGACCGGACCATCTTCTTCTTCTACGCCGTGGCCTTCGTGCCGTTCCTGGTGCTGGCGGTGACCATGCTGATCGGCGCGCTGATCGGACCGGCCACGGCCACCCGCGAACGGCGGCTGATCGGCGGGGCGGCGGCCGGCCTGCTGGTGCTGGCCGTGATGTGGAACTTCCTCTACTTCCTGCCGCTCTACACCGGTCAGGTCATCCCGCTGTCGGACTGGCGCTCCCGGATGTGGTTCACCACCTGGATCTGAGCCCCACCACGGGTTCACCACCCGGTCCGACCAGGACCGGAGCCGACCAGATCGGTTCCGGTCAGCCCGGGTTACGGGCCGACCCTGGGTCTGTACCAGGTCTGTCACGAGTGGCAGCCGGTTCCGGGAGCCCGCTTGATCGGAGCTTAGGCTTTGCTGTCCTGACCTTTCTGCCAGATCCCCGGGGGAGCCTCATCATGCGCCATGGCGCGAAGACCGCCGCCGTCACCGCCGTCGCCGTCGTCATGCTGGCGGCCGGTGGGTACGGGGCGTACAGCCTGGTCGGATCGAGCAGCAAGGGCTCGGCCGCCCCGAAGCCGCGCACCGTGGTCGCCGAGCCGCCCTCCGCCGAGCTGGCCGCCAGCACGGCGAGCACCTTCCTGGCCGACTGGTCCAAGGGCGACCTCGCGGGCGCCTCGCAGCTGACCGACGACCCGCAGAGCGCGCTCACCGCGCTGACCGCGTTCCAGACCAACGTCAAGCCGAGCGCGCTCACCCTGGCAGCCAGCGGCCCGGCCACCGCGGCGGCCTTCGCCTCGGCGACCGCGAGCCCGTCCGCCGCCGCCTCCGCGGCCCCCTCGCCGTCCGCCGCCGGCTCCCCGTCGGCGAGCGCGTCCGGCTCGCCGGGCACCGCCAACCAGGTCCTGGAGAGCTTCAGCGCCAAGGCCGATTTCACCGGCACCGCCAACGTCTGGCAGTACACCGGCTACCTGGGCATGGAGAAGATGAGCGACGGTACCGCCGTCGTGCACTGGGCGCCGACCGTGATCCACCCGCAGCTGACCGCCGGCGAGACCCTCACCACCCAGCCGATCTACTCGCCGCCGTCCTCGGTGACCGACCGCAACGGCAAGTCGCTGGCCGGCTTCCCCTCGCTCACCGGGATCGTGGCGAAGTTCCAGCAGAACGTGCCCACCGGCGACCCGGCCGACGCCGGCTCCGCCGTGGAGCTCACCGACCCCACCGGCAAGAACCAGCCGCAGAAGCTCTTCACCATCACCCCGCCCAAGCCCGGCCAGCCGTTCAAGCTGACCATCGACGCGACCGTCCAGGCCGCCGCCGAGAACGCGGTGAAGGAGCAGGCCGCCAAGGGCCACCAGGCCGGCATGGTGGCCATCGAGCCCAGCACCGGGCAGATCCTGGCCGTCGCCGACGCCGGCACGGCCGGCAACACCATCTCGCTGCTCGGCGCCACCGCGCCCGGCTCCACCATGAAGGTGATCACGGCGACCGCCCTGCTCCAGGCCGGCATCAGCCCGAGCGCGAACATGCCCTGCCCGTCCACCTTCACGGTCGGCCAGACCTACAAGAACGACTTCTCGGACGCCCGGCCGAACAACACCTTCACCAACGACTTCGCGGTCTCCTGCAACACCGCCTTCATCAAGCAGGCCACCCAGACCCTGAAGTCCGGCGACCTGGCCGCGACCGCCAAGAACTACTTCGGCATCGGCGACTGGAAGATCGGCGTCACCTCGGCCGACGGCTCGGTCCCGGGGCCCGGCCAGAGCCCCGACGAGACCGCCGCCGAGTACATCGGCCAGGGCAAGGTCACCATGAACCCGCTGCAGATGGCCTCGGTGGCGGCCACCGTGGAGAGCGGTACGTTCAAGCAGCCGATCCTGGTCGCCGGCCTGCCGCAGACGCCGGCCGCCCAGCAGATCCCGCAGGGCGTGCTGACCAACCTGCGCTCGATGATGAACGCCGTCTTCACCGAGTCCGACGGCACCGGCTACGGTCTGGCGAACGGGCTCACCGGCAACATCGGCGGCAAGACCGGCACCGCCGAGGTCGGCAGCCCCTCGAACCCCACCAACAGCTGGTTCACCGGCTACCGCGACAACCTGGCGGTCTCCGCCGAGGTGATCGGCGGCGGCTTCGGCGCCCAGGCGGCCCTGCCGGCCGTCACCGAGGTGCTCAGGGTCGGCAACCCCGGCTGACGGCCGGCGCGGCGGGTGGTCAGGCCTTGCCGTAGACCTCCGCGGTGTTGTCCTGGGCCGGGTGGGTGTTACCCGCCGGGCCCGCCGCGAAGGCGCGCAGCAGGTTCTCGGTGACCTGCTGGGTGAGCGCGCCGGCCTGGGCGTTCATCGAGTGGTCGGCGCCGGACGAGCCGTCACCGGTGGCGTCCAGCGCCTCCACCCAGCGCATGGTGCCGGTGGCGAAGACCCCGGCACCGCTGGGCACGGTGTAGTACGCGCTGTCGCTGAAGCTCTTGCGGCCCTCGCAGGTGACCGGCGAGTGGGCCAGGATCTCGATCGGCTTGGGGGTCGGAAAGCCGGTGTTGACCCGGTCGTACTCGACGCCGACCAGGTGCGGGAAGCTGTCGCCGGCCTGCACCCCGGTGCCCGCGTAGAGCCAGTGGCCGGGGTTGGTCACCACGTACGGCTCGTCCACCGGGTAGCCGTCGTAGATCACGCCCAGCATCGAGCTCTCCGGGTCGGCCTGCGGGCTGACCCGGTAGTCGTTGGTGGGCGGGTGGCCGGCGGCGAAGCCCGGGTCGTCCTTGAACGAGGTCTTGTAGCAGACCACCGTGCGGTTCGGGCCGGTCGGCGAGGCCTCGTAGCGGACCCGGCGGAAACAGCAGTTGGCGCCGAGGATGGCCAGGTTGGTACCGGCGTCCCGGGCGGCGGTGACGTTGGCCCGCTGCTCGGGCGACCAGTACTCGTCGTGGCCCAGCGAGATCAGCGCGGTGGCGCCCTTGAGCAGGCCGGGGTCGCCGGCCAGGTCGATCCCGGTGGTGTAGGCGAGCGGGATGCCGAGCCGCTCGGCCAGCGCGATCAGCGGCGCCTCGTACACCAGGAACAGCCCGGCACCGTCGGCGTACTGGTACGGGCGGTCGAAGGAGACCACCAGCGAACGGGTCGCGTAGGCGCCGTTCTGGCCGTTGTAGAGGTTGTAGTCACCCCAGAGGTTGTAGGCCTGCCAGGTCGACACCGCGTTGACGATCACGGTCTTGCCCGCGGTGGAGGCGGACCGGACGGTGACCGGCACGTAGCGCTGGCCGGCCCCGCCGTCGGCGTCCAGCCGGAGCAGGTAGCTTCCCTCGGGCCAGCCACTGGTGTCGACGGTGGTGTTCTTGGCCCAGGACGTGGAGACCATCCGCGTCTTGGGATCGAGGTGGGCCGCCTCCTGCTTGCTGCCCGGCAGCCGGTCCGACTTCCAGACCAGCCGGCCACGGGCGCCGCCGTACCAGCCCATCCGGTAGGCCGAGACGGTGAAGCCTGGGGCGGTGGTGGAGACGTACAGGCCGAAGCTCTCGCCCGGCAGCACGCTCACCCGGTCCGACCAGCCCTCGATGGCGTCGTCCGGCCCGGCGTTGCCGATCTTCCAGTCCGCGTTGCCCGCCTTGCCGGCCTCGCCCTGCGGGCTCGGACTCGAGCCGCCCACTCCCGTGCCGGACGGCTGGTAGCCGCGCTGCTGCTCGGCCGACTGGGCGCTGCGGTTGGTGCCGCAGGCCGCCAGGCCGCCGGCCGCGGCTGCCGCGGCGGCCGCGGCCAGCCCCAGGAACCGCCGCCGCCCGGGCTTGCGCTTCGGTACCCGTCGCTCACCCATGTCTCTCCGCTCCTCGTAGCCGTGGGAACCCCTCCCATGGTCGCTCACCTGTTCTCAGCGCTCGCGCGCCGGTGGCCGTCACAGGACCGGGCGGGCTAAGAGGCGATGCTGAGGCTGCTGTCCTCGGCCGCCCGGGCGCACCTGACCGTACCCGGAACGGCGGGCGGCCGGTGGCTGGCCAGCCGGGGCCAGATGGCCAGCACGGCGGGCAGCGCGAGGTAGCCGAAGCGGCCGGCCGGGGCCAGCATGAAGCCGACGGTGAGCCCGGCGGCCAGGTAGTCGGCGGCCGCGACGGCGGTGGTCGGCGGCCGCAGCAGCAGCCAGCCGGTCACCGCGAGGCCGCCGAGCACCAGCAGCACCAGCGAGACGGTGTGCCCGGCCGGCCCGAGGTCGGCCAGCACCTTGCCGGGCAGCGGGCTGCCGGCCGGCGTCTTCACCGCGGTGAGGCCGAGCGGGAACTTCACCACCTGGTCCACCAGGTCCTGCGGCCGGGTCAGCGCGTACGGCAGGATCACCACCGCGCTCGCCAGCAGCGCGATCAGCGCCGTGCGGGCCGCCGGGCGCCGCCCGTACAGCCGCCAGAGCAGCAGCGCGGCGACCGGCAGGGCCGGCCAGGCGGTCCACTTCAGCGTGCAGGCCAGCGCCAGCACCAGCCCGGCGGCGACCGTCCGGTCCCGGGCGGCCAGCGCCATGGCCAGGCAGCAGACGCCGATCAGCGGCAGGTCGACCCCGCCGACGGCCAGCATCAGCGCGATCAGCGGCGAGCCGGTCAGCACCGCCAGCGGGAGCAGCGGCGACCGCTCGCGCTCTGGTCGGAGCAGCCGCCAGCTGGCCACCAGGCAGCCGAAGAAGCTCAGCGCGAACCAGATCCGGGCATCGCCGAGCAGCTGGCAGACCGGGTTCCCGCTGCCGAGCACCGCCCGGGGCAGGCCGAAGAGCGACATCGCCGGCAGGTACGGGTTGAAGTCGGAGACCGTGGTCGGATCCGGCAGGTAAGGGGTCCCGGTGTGCAGCAGCAGCTGGGCCGAGCGCTCGACCACCATCACCTCGGACTGCCGGTGCCCCTGCACGGCCAGCAGCACGAGCGGCAGCAGCACCGCCCCGACCAGCGCGATCCCGGCCGCGGCCCGGCCCGCGAAGCGCCTCGGCAGCGCCGCCACGGCGAGCCCGGCCAGCAGGTAGGAGGGGGCCGCGACCAGGCCCCAGAGCCGCTGGTTCGGCAGGTTGGAGACGATCGGGAAGGCCGCCGCCCAGCCCGCCGCGACCAGGCAGCCGAACAGGTGCACCCAGCGCCGGGCGAACAGCCCGCCGGCCGGAGCGGCGACCAGCCGCTCCAGCAGGGTCCGGCCGCCCGGGCCGCTTCGCGCCGCGCTCCGCGGCGCCGGATGGCCGGCCGGGCCGGCGGCGCTCCCGCTCCGGCGCGGCCTGCCCACCGCCTTCCGCCCCGGCTCCGGTCGGGCCGGGTGCCCGCCCGGATGCCCGCCGGGCAGCCGAACGGAGCGTCCGGCATGCGGCTGCGCGACGCGGCGGCTGCCGAACCGCCCGCGGCTGCGGGGCGCTCCGGACGAACGGGTGGGCATCATGGGGTGAAGAGTATGGCGGGGGGGCATCCGCTGTCCTCAGACTCCAGGAGCTAGCCAGATCGGTTCTCAGCGGCTAGGCCCGTACTTCGCAGATCGGTGATTCGGATGGTTTGGCCGGTTGGCTGGTGTCCGGGACGGGGTCGGGAGCGTTGACTGGGTGTGTCGATGACTTCCCGGTCCCCGCGGTCACGGTCCCAGCGTCAGCGCCTTGAGTGTGTGGTGACGTCCGTGGTGGAGAAGCGTCTGGGCGCTCTGCCTGTCGCTGCCGAGTTTCTGCGCCAGCTGGATGTCGCTGGGATCGTCGACGAGCTGTGTCCGATCGACGCGAGCGCGCACCTGACGCACGGCCAGGTGATCGAGGCGCTGGTCGCGAACC
>NZ_JBVHLF010000015.1:103957-131316 GCF_055559155.1 Kitasatospora sp. NPDC024654 | reverse complement strand
CCCCCCCCCCCCCCCCCCCCCCCCCCCCCCCCCCCCCCCCCCCCCCCCCCCCCCCCCCCCCCCCCCCCCCCCCCCCCCCCCCCCCCCCCGCTGCTTCTTCGCATGACCGCCTCCCGACGGCCCGCCGGGCAGGTCCGCCCTCGCCGCACCGGCGTCCTGCGCCGCCGGCCGCGCGGATCCCTTCGCTTCCCGGCGCCCACCCCGGCGCCCGGGTCAGGCGACGAGGGTCGTGCCCGGCCGAGCAGCCTCGCCGTAGCGCTGGAGGAGGAGCGCCGCCAGTTCGGGAGCCGCACCGAGCACAGGCGCCACCAGGTCGGCACCGGCCTCGGCGGCCGCGGTGGCGATCCGGTCGGGCAGCAACCCGGGGGCCAGCAGGTACGGAGCCACCACGTTCCGCCGCAGGCCACGAGCGCGCAGGGCGGCCAGCGCGTCCGCCACCCGCGGACCGGACGTCGAAGCGTACGCGACCTCGACCGCCCCCCACCCGCGAGTGCGCTCCCAGCGGGCGGCCAGCGCGCGGGTGGCCGCGTCGGCAGTCGGATCCGAGGAACCCGCCGCGGCGAGCACCACGCCGACGCCGCGCCGGGAGTCGGCGGGGATGACCTCGGGGGCGAGGGCCTCCGCGATGCGGCGGTCGAGGGCTTCGAGGAGTAGCGGGGAGGGGGCCAGCACATCCGCGACCGGGAGGGCGGCTCCGGCGGCGCGGAGGGCGGCGGGGATGTCGTGCCTGGCGTGGAAGGCCCGGTTGAGCAGCAGGGGGACGGCCACCGCCGGTCGGCCGGCGAGGGTCGCGAGGACCTGTGGGACGCGGGGTGCGCAGTGGTCCAGGTAGGCGGTGGCCGGCCGCAGGTCCGGGCGCAGCCGGCGGACCCGGTCGGCCAGGGCCGCGACGGTCGCGGCGTGCCGGGGATCGCGGCTCCCGTGCGCGATGAGGAGGAGCACGGGTGCCGCGGGGGCCGGGTGGGGTCGGTGGGAAGTCATCGGGGGGCTTCCTCAGCGGGCGGTCTGGAGCAGACCCCGGCTGCGCAGCACCCGGCGCTCGATCGGGGTGAAGATGAGGAGATCGATGGCCACGCCGACGATGAGGATCAGGATGATGCCGAGCAGCACGCCGGGCATGTTGGAGGAGTCCCGTTGGTTCTCCAGGTAGCGGCCGAGTCCGAGGCCCAGGTCCGGTGAGCTGGCGACGAGTTCGGCGGCCATCAGGGAGCGCCAGGAGAACGCCCAGCCCTGCTTGAGTCCGGCCAGGTAGCCGGGCAGGGCGGCGGGCAGCAGCACGTGGCGGGCGCCGCGCAGGCCGGTGGCGCCGAGGGTGCGACCGGCGCGCAGGTAGAGCGGCGGTACCTGGTCGATCCCGGAGATCAGCCCGTTGGCGATCGAGGGGACGGCGCCGAGCAGGATGACGGCGTACATCATCGAGTCGTTGATGCCCAGCCAGATGACGGCGGCGGGCACCCAGGCCACCGAGGGCAGCGACTGCAGCCCGGAGAGGACCGGCCCGAGCGCGGTGCGCACCGGCCTGACCCGGGCGACCAGCAGCCCGATCGGCGTGCCGATGGCGACGGCGGCGAGGAACCCGACGACCCCGCGCCAGACGCTGGTCCAGATGATCGAGAAGAGCGTGCCCTGGTACCAGAGGTCGGTCAGGCTGTTCCAGACGTCCAGCGGGCTGGGCAGCTTGTAGGAGGCGGTGACGTGCAGGCTGTAGGTGATCTGCCAGACCGCGAGCACCAGCACGATGCCGACGAGTGGCGGCAGGGCCTTCTGGCGGAGCAGTACGCCGATCGGGGCGCGCTGCGGCTGGACGGAGTCGAGCGCGTCGAGGCCGGCCTCCAGTCCCTGGAGATCGGTGTCGGGGGACGCCGGGGTGGTGTCAGTGCTGGCCATGGCGGCGGATCTCCCCACGCAGGTCTTCGGTGATCTCGACGGACAGGTCCGCGACGCAGGCGGACTCGATGCGCCGCGGCTGTGGCAGGTCGATCCGCCACTCGCGGGCGACCCGCCCCGGCCGCGAGGAGAGCAGGACGACCCGCTGCGCGAGCCGGACCGCCTCGCGCACGTTGTGGGTGACGAACAGCACGGTGAGTTCGCGCTCGGACCAGATCCGGGTGATCTCGTCGTGCAGCACGTCGCGGGTGATCGCGTCGAGGGCGGCGAACGGCTCGTCCATCAGCAGGACGCTGCTGCCCTGGGCGAGTGCCCGGGCCATCGCGACGCGCTGGCGCATGCCGCCGGACAGCTCGTGCACCCGCTTGCCGTAGGAGCCGCCGAGCCGGACCAGTTCCAGCAGCCGCTCGGCCTCGGCGCGGCGCTCGGCGCGCGGAACGCCGTTGAGCCGCAGGGCCAGTTCGATGTTGCGGCCGGCGGTGAGCCAGGGGAAGAGCGCGTGTTCCTGGAACATCAGCGCGGGGCGCCCGCCGGCCACCTCGATGCTGCCGGAGGTCGGCCGGTCGAGGCCGGCGACCAGGTTGAGCAGGGTGGACTTGCCGCAGCCGGAGGCGCCGAGCAGGCAGAGGAACTCGCCCGCGGGCACGTCGAGGGAGATGTCGTCGAGCACCGGGGTCGCGGTGCCCGGGCGGCCGAAGGCCTTGTGCACGTGCGAGAGCCGCACGGCGGGTGCGCCGGTGCGGGCCTCGCCGGCGGGGGCGTCGGGCGAGGTGGTCAGTGCCGTGCCCATGGCGGGCACCTCCTGGCGTGAGTGTGGCGAGCGAGCAGCTGGGGCCGGGTTCTGGGGCCGGGGCCCGCCCCCGCCCGGTTCCGCGATTGGGCATCGACCGGGACGGGGCGGGGGTGGACCCCGGAGCTACGGGGTACGGCGGTACGGCGACTTGGCGGTCAGCCGGCCGGACTCAGGACGTGCCGAGCCCGTCGGCCGAGACGGTCGGCTGCCCGTCCGCCGTCAGCACCTTGTTCAGCAGGGTCAGGTCGTAGATCCCGGAGATGTCCGGTTGCTTGAGCAGCCCGGCGCTCACCGCGTGCTGGGCCTCGGTCCGCAGAGTGTCGGCCAGCGGGTCGTCCAGGAACTGGATGCTGCTCCAGGCCGGGTCCAGGACGTCGGCCGGCAGCGGGTTGCCGCCGGCCGCCTGGAGGGCCTTGTTGGCGTCCTGCTCGGCCTGTTCCGGGTTGGCCCTGATGAAGGCGTTGGTCGCGACCGAACCCCGCAGCACGGCCTCCACCACGTCCGGGTGCGCCTTGAGGAACTTCTGCGACACGATGATGTTGGTGACCACGAACTGCTTGTTCGGCCACAGGTCGCGCTCGTCGAGCAGCACCTTGGCGCCCTTGGCGACCAGCTGGGAGGCGGTCGGCTCGGGCACCCAGGCGCCGTCGATCGCGCCGGAGGCGTAGGCGTCCGGGGTGACCTTGTTGTCGGTGCGGACCACCTCGACGTCGCCGGCGCCGGACTGCGGGTCCTCCTTGAAGCCCTGGCCGGCAAGGTAGTTGAGCAGTGCCACGTCCTGGGTGTTGCCCAGCTGCGGGGTGGCTATCTTCTTGCCCTTGAGGTCGTCCAGGCTGTGGATCTTGTTGGGGTTGACCACCAGCTCGACCCCGCCGGAGGCCGAGCCGCCGATGATCTTCAACGACTGGCCCTGGGACTGCACGTAGCCGTTGATCGCGGGCGAGGGGCCGATCCAGCCGATGTCGATGGAGCCGGCGTTCAGTGCCTCGATCTCCGCCGGACCGGCGTTGAAGATCTGGGTCTTGAGCTGGGTGCCGCCCAACTCCTTCTGGAACAGGCCGTCCTGGACGCCGACCAGCGCGGTGCCATGGGTCAGGTTGGCGAAGTAGCCGATCTTCACGGTGTCGGCGGAGAGCTTGGCGCCGGTGGCCGCGGCCGGGGCGGCGTCGCTCTTGACGGCCTTCGAACCGTAACTGCAGGCGCTCAGCAGGCTGACGGTGGTCAGCCCGGCGACGGCGAGGAGGAGGGAGCGTCTGGCCCGGCCGGCGCCGTGGCGGGAGGGGGTATGGACGGGTGCCTGGGTGGAAGCCATCGAGGTGTCCTCTGCTGGAACGGTCGAGGGAAGGTGGTGCGGAGGCAGGACCAGCGGTCGGGGCGGCCGCTGTCCGACAGGGCGTCGAACAGCCCTGTCAGCACTCACATCGCGTCATGCCGCCCTGGCCGCTGCCGAGGACGCCGCTGCCGATGCGGCCGCCTTCCTTGTCCATGCCGGAGAACGCCTCGCCGGACATCAGACCCAGTCCTCCTCGTCCGGCGAAGTCGCCTCCACCACACCGGTGTTGAAGGACTCGCCGGCCATGCCGGCGGTGAGGGTGGTGCCGTCGGCCGGGTCGATCAGCAGGAACGAACCGGTCCGGCGGTTGTCGGCGTAGTCGTCGAGGGCCAGCGGCTCGGCGGTGCGCAGCAGCAGCCGGCCGATGTCGTTGACGTGCAACTCGTCGGCGTCGCCGCGCCGTTCCAGCGTGTCGATGTCGATCCGGTGGCTGATCTCCTTGACCAGCGCGCGCACGGTCCGGGTGGTGTGCTTGAGCAGCACCTTGTCCCCGGCCCGCAGCGGGCGCTCGTGCAGGTGGCAGACGGTCGCCACGACGTCCTTGGTGGGGACGGTGGTCGGGCCGGCCGCCAGCAGGTCACCGCGGGAGACGTCGATGTCGTCGGCGAGGCGGACGGTCACCGACTGGGGGGCCCGGGCGATGTCGGTCGGCGTGCCGAGCGCGTCGATGCCGGCCACGGTCGTGGTGCGGCCGGCCGGCAGCACGGTGACGGTGTCGCCGGTGCGCAGCACGCCGGAGGCCAACTGGCCCGCGTAGCCGCGGTAGTCGCGGAAGTCACCGGACTGCGGCCGGATCACGTACTGGACCGGGAACCGGGCGGGCTCGGCGCCGGGGTCGGTGTCGACCCGCACGGTCTCCAGGTGCTCGAGCAGGGTCGGGCCGCCGTACCAGTCCATCCGGGCGGAGGGCTCGACGACGTTGTCGCCGGCGAGCGCGGAGATCGGGATCGCCACGACGTCGCGCACGCCGAGCGAGGCGGCGTAGCCGGTGAACTCGGCGGCGATGGCGGCGAAGACGGGCTCGGCGTAGTCGACCAGGTCCATCTTATTGACGGCCAGCACCACGTGTGGGACCCGCAGCAGGGCGGCGACGGCGGCGTGCCGGCGGGTCTGTTCGACGACGCCGTTGCGGGCGTCGACCAGGACCACGGCGAGTTCGGCGGTGGAGGCGCCGGTGACCATGTTGCGGGTGTACTGCACGTGCCCCGGGGTGTCGGCGAGGATGAACCGGCGTCTGGGGGTGGCGAAGTAGCGGTAGGCGACGTCGATGGTGATGCCCTGCTCGCGCTCGGCCCGCAGGCCGTCCGTGAGCAGCGCCAGGTCCGGTGCCTGCTGGCCGCGCCTGCGCGAGGCGTGCTCGACCGCCTCCAACTGGTCGGCCAGCACCGACTTGGAGTCGTGCAGCAGGCGGCCGACCAGGGTGGACTTGCCGTCGTCGACCGAGCCGGCGGTGGCGAACCGCAGCAGGGAGGTGGTCGTTGCGGTGGTCATGTTAGAAGTACCCCTCGCGCTTGCGGTCTTCCATGGCGGCTTCGGAGAGCTTGTCGTCGGCTCGGGTCGCACCTCGCTCGGTGAGGCGCGAGGCGGCGATCTCCGTGATCACGGCCTCGATGGTGGCGGCGTCCGAGTCGACGGCGCCGGTGCAGGACATGTCGCCGACCGTGCGGTAGCGCACCAGCCGGCGCTCCACCGTCTCGTGCTCCCTGGGGCCGCCCCAGTCGCCGGCGGTCAGCCACATGCCGTCGCGGGCGAAGACCTCGCGTTCGTGGGCGTAGTAGATCTCGGGCAGTTCGATGGACTCGCGCTCGATGTACTGCCAGACGTCCAGCTCGGTCCAGTTGGAGAGCGGGAAGACCCGGACGTGCTCGCCGACCGCGTGGCGGCCGTTGTAGAGCGACCACAGTTCGGGGCGCTGGCGGCGCGGGTCCCAGGCGCCGAACTCGTCGCGCAGCGAGAAGACGCGCTCCTTGGCGCGGGCCTTCTCCTCGTCGCGACGGCCGCCGCCGAAGACCGCGTCGAACTTCCCCCGCTCGATGGCGTCCAGCAGCGGGACGGTCTGCAGCGGGTTGCGGGTGCCGTCGGGGCGCTCGCGCAGCCGCCCGTCGTCGATGAACTCCTGGACGGAGGCGACGTGCAGGCGCAGGTTGTGCTCGGCCACCACGCGGTCGCGGTAGGCGATCACCTCGGGGAAGTTGTGCCCGGTGTCCACGTGCAGCAGCGCGAACGGCACCGGCGCGGGCCAGAACGCCTTGAGCGCCAGGTGCAGCATGACGATGGAGTCCTTGCCACCCGAGAACAGGATCACCGGACGCTCGAACTCCCCCGCCACCTCACGGAAGACGTGCACCGACTCGGCTTCGAGGACGTCCAGGTGGGACAGGGCGGTGGTGGCCACCAGGCGGTCGGTCGCGGTCGTCACGCGAGGCCCCTCTCGGTCAGGAAGGCGTGCAGTTGGGCGGCGGACTCGGCCACCGTGCGGCCCTGGGTCTGGATGCGCAGCTCGGGGGAGGCCGGGGCCTCGTAGGGGTCGTCGACCCCGGTCAGGCCGGAGAGCTCACCGGCCGCCTGCTTGGCGTACAGGCCCTTGACGTCGCGCTCGGAGCAGAGCTCGACCGGGGTGGCGACGTGGATCTCCAGGAAGTCGGTGCCCTCGGCCTCGTGCCGGGCGCGCACGGCGGCCCGCGAGTCGGCGTAGGGGGCGATCACCGGTGCCAGCACCTTGACCCCGTTCGAGGCCAACTTCTCGGCGACGAAGCCGATCCGGGTGACGTTGGTGTGCCGGTCCTCGCGGGAGAAGCCGAGGCCCCTGGAGAGGAACTCGCGGATCTCGTCGCCGTCCAGCACCTCGACCCGGTGGCCCTCGGCGGTCAGCCGTTCGGCCAGCGCGAAGGCCAGGGTGGTCTTCCCGGCACTGGGGAGCCCGGTCAGCCACACCGTGGCGCCGCGCTCGCAGGCGGCGCCCGCCGCGGCAGCCCCGGCGGCCGGGGTGGTGGTGGCTGTGGTCACGTCAGTACTCCAGTAGTCGAGAGCGGTCGGTCGAAAACGGTCGGAGAGCTCAGAGGTGGAGGCCGCACTCGGTCTTGCCCGAGCCCGCCCAGCGGCCGGCCCGGGCGTCCTCGCCCTCGGCCGGCTTGCGGGTGCAGGAGAGCGGCGAGCAGCCCACCGAGGTGTAGCCCTCCCAGAGCAGCGGGTTGAGCAGCACCCCGTTGGCCTGGACGTAGGCGTCCACGTCCTGCTGGGTCCAGCGGGCGATCGGCGCGATCTTCACCTTGCGGCGCTTGGCGTCCCAGGCCACCACCGGGGTGTCGGCGCGGGACGGCGACTCGTCGCGGCGCAGGCCGGTGGCCCAGGCGTCGTACCCGGCCAGCCCGCGTCCCAGCGGTTCGACCTTGCGCAGCGAGCAGCACAGGTCCGGGTCGCGGTCGTGCAGCCGCGGTCCGTACTCGGCGTCCTGCTCGGCCACGGTCTGCCGCGGGGTCAGCGTGATCACGTTGACCGGCAGGGTGGCCGCCACGGCGTCCCGGGTACCGATGGTCTCCGGGAAGTGGTAGCCGGTGTCCAGGAAGACCACGTCGACGCCGGGCAGCACGGTGGACGCCAGGTGCGCGACCACCGCGTCCTCCATCGAGGAGGTGACGCAGAGCCGCCTGCCGAAGGTCTCGGCGGCCCAGCGCAACACCTCCCGCGCGGACGCCCGCTCCAGCTCGCGGCCGGCCGCGGTGGCCAGTGCGGCCAGCTCGTCGGCCGTGCGACGGTCAGTGTCGCTGCTCATCCGGGGCTCCCCCGTTCGTCGCCGACAGCAGGCCGAGGAACTTCAGCTGGAAGGCCCGCCGGCAGGCCGCGCACTCCCAGGCGCCGTGGCCGCCGGCCTCCGAGGGACGCAGGTCCTCGTCCCCGCAGTACGGGCAGAAGAAGGGGGCGGCGCGCTCGCTCACGACAGCTGCTCCTCACTGGCCCGGGCCGTCCACTGGGCGAACCGCTCGCCCTCGGCGCGCTCCGCCTGGAAGCGCTTCAGCAGCCGCTCGACGTAGTCCGGCAGGCCGTCCTTGGTGACCTTCAGGCCGCGGACCTTGCGGCCGAACCCGGCCTCCAGGCCGAGCGCGCCGCCCAGGTGGACCTGGTAGCCCTCCACCTGCCGGCCGTGCTCGTCGGTCACCAACTGGCCCTTGAGGCCGATGTCGGCGACCTGGATCCGGGCGCAGGCGTTCGGGCAGCCGTTGATGTTGATGGTCAGCGGCTCGTCGAACTCCGGAAGCCGCGCCTCCAGTTCGTCGATCAGGGTGCGGCCGCGCTCCTTGGTCTCGACGATGGCGAGCTTGCAGAACTCGATGCCGGTGCAGGCCATCGTGCCGCGCCGGAACGGGGACGGGGTGACCCGCAGGTCCAGCGCATCCAGACCGGCCACCAGCGAGTCGACCCGGTCGGCCGGGACGTCCAGCACCAGCATCTTCTGCTCGGCGGTGGTGCGCAGCCGGTCGGAGCCGTGCGCGGCGGCCAGCTCGGCCACCTTGCCGAGCAGCGCGCCGTCCACCCGGCCGACCCGCGGCGCGAAGCCCACGTAGAAGTTGCCGTCCTTCTGCCGGTGCACGCCGACGTGGTCGCGCCAGGTGCCGCTCGGCTGCTCGGGCGCGGGGCCGTCGATCAGCTGGTACTTGAGGTACTCGTCCTCCAGCACCCGGCGGAACTTCTCGACGCCCCAGTCGGCGACCAGGAACTTCAGCCGGGCGCGGTTGCGCAGTCGGCGGTAGCCGTAGTCGCGGAAGACGCCGATCACGCCGCCGAAGACGTCCGGGACCTCGTCCAGCGGGACCCAGGCGCCCAGTCGGACGCCCAGCCTGGGGTTGGTGGAGAGGCCGCCACCGACCCAGAGGTCGAAGCCGGGGCCGTGCACGGGGTGCACCACGCCGACGAACGCGACGTCGTTGATCTCGTGCGCGACGTCCAGCAGCGGCGAGCCGGAGACCGCCGACTTGAACTTGCGCGGCAGGTTGGAGAAGTCCGGGTTGCCGATGAAGCGGCGATGGATCTCCTCGATGGCGGGGGTGCCGTCGATGATCTCGTCCTCGGCGACGCCGGCCACCGGTGAGCCGAGGATGACCCGCGGGGTGTCGCCGCAGGCCTCGGTGGTGGAGAGGCCGACCGCCTCCAGCTTCCGCCAGATCGCGGGGACGTCCTCGATCCGGATCCAGTGGTACTGGATGTTCTGCCGGTCGGTCAGGTCGGCGGTGCCGCGGGCGTACTGCTGGGAGACCTCGGCGATCGCCCGCAGCTGGGCCACGGTGAGCCGGCCGCCGTCGATCCGGACCCGGAGCATGAAGTACTCGTCGTCCAGCTCGTGCGGGTCCAGGATCGCGGTCTTGCCGCCGTCGATGCCGGGCTTGCGCTGGGTGTACAGGCCCCACCAGCGCATCCGGCCGCGCAGGTCCGCGGGATCGATCGAGTCGAAGCCGCGGTGGGCGTAGATCGTCTCAATGCGTGTCCGCACATTGAGACCGTCGTCGTCCTTCTTGAACTGCTCGTTGGCGTTCAGCGGGGTGTGGTGCCCCATGCCCCACTGGCCCTCGCCACGATGGCGGGTCGCCTTGCGGGGTCCCCCGGCCTTCGGCCGGGAGGTGCCCTCGGTCCGCTCGACGCGCGCGTCGGCGGGTCGCGGCTCGACCGGGTCGGAAGTGGTGGCCATGTGTCGTCCTTCGGGCAGGTGGCTCTGGTGCGGGGCACGGGTGTTGCAGCCATGGGCCTGCTCTGACCTGCGGGTTCACGACAGGTGGCGGGAAGCAGTGACCTTGGCCGGCAGGCGCTCGCCCACCCGCTGCGGCGGGGATGGCGGTTCGGGATGGCGCCAGTGCGGTGGTGGCGGGGGTGGAGCCTCAGGTCACCGAACAGATGGCGCTGGACACGCGGAGGAGATCGACGTGAAGTCGACCTACTAGGGTGGTTCCGGCGCTCGGCATGGCAAGAGATTCGCACGCCGAGCGAGGCGCGGTCCACTATCATCCAGAATGCGGACGAGTTTGTTTCGGATGCTGAGATGAACGGGTTTCGCCGCAGTCCGCCGGGGGCACGCTCGGTCGGACCGGGCCCGGTGGGGGCGCCGCCCGATACCGTAGGGGTGTGCAAGCAGCAGGTGGGACCAGCAGAGCGGACGCGGAACGGCCGTCCCGGCGGCGCGGCAAGGGCGCCCGGCGGGCCGCCCGCAGGTCGAGCTGGCGTGCCACGGTGTGGGCGCTGATCAAGGACACCACCAACACCTGCGTCGAGTACCGGGTCACCGGACTGGCGGCCGAGGCGGCGTTCTTCACCCTGCTCTCCATCCCGCCGCTGCTGCTCTGCCTGGCCGGCACCCTCGGCTACCTGGACGACCTGCTCGGCGCCGGGACCATCCAGAAGCTCCAGCAGGACATCCTCTCCGCCGCCGGGACGGTGCTCTCGCCGTCCTCGATCGAACAGACCGTCAAGCCGCTGCTCAACAGCGTCTTCGAGAACGGCCGCCCGGACCTGATCTCGATCGGCTTCCTGTTCTCGCTCTGGTCCGGCTCGCGGGCGCTCTACATCTTCATCGACACCATCACCGTGATGTACGGGCTGGACGGCAAGCGCGGGATCGTCGCGACCCGGGCGATGTCGATCGGGCTCTTCCTGGGCGCGCTGGTGATCGGCTCGCTGGTGCTGCCGCTGCTGGTGGCCGGGCCCGGGCTGGTGGTGGCCGCGGTGCCGAACCTGGCCGGCCTGGTCGGCGCGCTCTACTGGCCGGTGGCGATCCTGCTCACCGTGGTCTTCCTGACCACCCTCTACCACCTCGCCGTGCCCGCCTCCACGCCCTGGCGCGAGGACATCCCCGGGGCGCTGGTGGCGCTCGGGGTGCTGGTGATCTGCAGCGTGGTGCTGCGGGTCTACCTGGTCCACTCGGTCGAGGGCCCGACCGTCTACGGCTCGCTGGCCGCGCCGGTCGCGGTGCTGCTGTGGATCTTCGTGGTGGCACTCGCGGTGCTGATCGGCGCGGCGATGAACGCGGCCATAGACCGTCGCTGGCCGAGCGTGGAGACCGCCGACGCCCGGGCCGAGAACGAGCGCGCCAGCGAGCAGGCCGCGGCCGCGCTGGTCCGCGAGGCCGGCGCCCGGCGGGCCGCCGAGCGGGCCCGACGCGTCCGCGAGCTGGGCCTCGCCGACGGGGTGGAGGACGAGGAGGACGAGGACGACGACCTGGTGCCGTCCGAGTACCCCGAGCGCTGGGCCGACATCCTGCCGCCGACCAGCCTGCGGGCCCGGCTGTCCGGTCGCGGCCGGCGCCGGGAGCCCCCGCCGCCACCGGACAGCGACCGCCCGACCGGCCGTCCGGGCCCGCAGGGCGGCGGCCGGCCGCCGGCGGTGGGCGAGCCCGAGCACCCGGCGCAGCCCTGGGGCTCCGACGGGCGGTTCCCCGGGGCGCTCGGGCCGGTGGACTCCGCGCTGCCCAGCCACCCGCCGCGCGCGCCCTGGGAGGGCGGGCCCTGAGCCGGTGTCAGCGCCACTGCCGGGGCTGGGGGATAACCGGTTGTGCGGGCCGTGCGCCTGTCGTACGTTGAGCCCGTACCGCACGTCAGGGCCGCGATCCGCGCGGCCCGGGAGAAGGAGCAGGAGGTGAGCCCCATGGCTGTCGCCATGCCGACGGCTGCCCTCGGCAGCCACCGCCGCCACCTCGACCTCCCGGCCATCGGCTGACGTCCGTTCGCTCAGCCCCGGGACCAGCCTCCTCCCGAAGGGCTTCACCGCGTTGTCCAACGCCGTCCTCATCGACGCCGCTTCTCTCGTTTCACCCCTGTCCGGCTACGGCTGGACCCCGGAGCTCGACCAGCTCTTCGCCCCGCTCGCCGAAGCGGGCCTCATCCCGGGCCGGCTCGCCCGGGTCGACCGCGGCCAGGCCGACGTGATCGTCGCCGACCCGGCGACCGGCGGGCCGCTGACCGTACGGGCCGACACCCGCCCGCTGCTCGGCGGCGAGGCGATCGACACCCCCTGCACCGGGGACTGGGTCGCCGTCGACCCGGCGGCCACCCCGCTGCCCGCGCTCGCCGCGCTGCTGCCGCGCGGCAACGCGATCATCCGCAAGGGCGCCGGCAAACGCTCCGACGGCCAGGTGCTGGCCGCCAACGTCGACCAGGTGCTGGTCGCCGTCTCGCTGGCGGCCGAGCCGGACCTCGGCCGGATCGAGCGCTTCCTGGCCCTGGCCTGGGAGAGCGGTGCCCCGCCACTGGTCGTGCTGACCAAGGCCGACCTGGTCGACGACGCCGAGTTCGTCCGCGAGGACGTCGAGCGGATCGCGCCCGGCGTCACCGTCCTGGTGGTCAGCGCCGAGACCGGTGACGGCCTGGACGTGCTGCGCGCCCGCACCCCCGGCACCTCCGCGCTGATCGGCCAGTCCGGCGCGGGCAAGTCCACGCTGACCAACGCGCTGGCCGGTGCCGAGCGGATGGCCGTCCAGCAGACCCGCGGCGGTGACCAGAAGGGCCGGCACACCACGACCACCCGCGAGCTGATCCCGCTGCCGGACGGCGGCGTGCTGATCGACACCCCCGGGCTGCGGGAGGTCGGCCTCTACGGTGGTGAGGGTCTCGACCTGGCCTTCTCCGAGATCGAGGAGCTGGCGGCGGAGTGCCGGTTCCACGACTGCGCGCACGAGTCCGAGCCGGGCTGCGCCGTGCTGGCGGCGATCGCGGACGGTGTGCTGCCCGAGCGCCGGATGGCGAGCTACCGCAAGCTCCAGCGCGAGAACGAGTGGATCGCCGCGCGCACCGACGCCCGGTTGGCGAGCGAGCGGGGCAGGCTGTGGCGGGCCCGCAGCCGGGAGGCCCGGGGGCGGATCCGCCCCTGAGCCCGGTGCTCGGCGTGCTCAGGGTGACGTCCGATTTCCGCCAGTCCTGGCCTCGGCGGAGGCGCAGACTGGACGGCGTGATCGACGATGAGACCCGCTACCGCGCGGTGGACAGCCGGGACGCCCGCTTCGACGGGGTGTTCTTCACGGCGGTGACGACCACCGGGATCTACTGCCGGCCCAGCTGCCCGGCCGTCACGCCCAAGCGCGCCAACTGCACCTTCTACCCGACGGCCGCCGCCGCGCAGGGCGCCGGCTTCCGGGCCTGCCGGCGCTGCCGGCCCGACTCGGTCCCGGGCTCGCCCGAGTGGAACCACCGCGCCGACCTGGTCGGCCGCGCGATGCGGCTGATCGGCGACGGCGTGGTGGACCGCGAGGGCGTGGCCGGCCTGGCCCGGCGGCTCGGCTACAGTGCGCGCCAGGTCCAGCGCCAGCTGACCGGCGAACTCGGCGCCGGCCCGATCGCGCTGGCTCGGGCCCAGCGGGCACAGGCCGCCCGGCTGCTGCTGCAGACCACCGAACTGCCGGTGACCGAGGTGGCGTTCGCGGCCGGGTTCGCGTCCGTGCGGCAGTTCAACGACACCGTGCGCGAGGTCTACGACCGGACGCCGAGCGGGCTGCGCGCGGAGGTGTCCGGCCACGGCCGCCGTCCGGCGGCGCGGGAGGCGGGGACCGGGGGCGGCCCGGGAGCGCCGCGCGGCGTGCTGAGCCTGCGGCTCGCCTACCGCGGGCCGATCGACACCGAGCGGCTGCTGGACTTCCTCGCGCTGCGGGCCGTGCCGGGAGTCGAGGAGGTCACGGGCGCCTCGTCCGGCGGGCGGTCCGGTGTGCGGACGTACCGGCGGACGCTCGCGCTGCCGCACGGCCCCGGCGTCGCCGAGGTGGACGGGCTCGGGCCGGGCGTCCCGGCGGACCGGGGCTGGCTGGACTGCCGGCTGCTCCTGACCGACCTGCGCGACCTGACCACCGCGGTGCACCGGCTGCGGGCGCTGTTCGACCTGGACGCCGACCCCGCGGCGGTGGCCGAGCAACTGGCCGCCGACCCGGCGCTCGGCCCGGTGGTCGCCCGACGGCCCGGCCTGCGCTCGCCCGGGCACGTGGACCCGCACGAGCTGGCGGTCCGCGCGGTGCTCGGCCAGCAGATCGGCGTCGGCGCGGCGCGCACCCTGGCCGGCCGGCTGGTGCTGGCGTACGGCAGGCCGCTGCCGGAGCCCAGCGGGGGCCTCACCCGGCTCTTCCCCACCGCCGCCGCGCTGGCCGACGCCGCCGACGGCGATCTCGCGATGCCGGCCGCCCGGCGGAGCGCGCTGCGCGGCCTGTGCACGGCGCTCGCCGAGGGCACGCTCCGGCTGGACGCCGGCGTGGACCGCGAGCAGGCGGCCACCGAACTGCTGGCGCTCCCCGGGATCGGGCCGTGGACGGTGGGTTACCTGCGGATGCGCGCACTGGCCGACCCGGACGTCTTCCTGGCGGGAGACGCGGGGGTGCGGCACGGCCTGCGCCGGCTCGGGCTGCCCGGCGACGCGCGGTCCGCGGTCGCCCTGGCGGGCGGCTGGGCGCCGTGGCGCTCGTACGCGGTGCACCAGCTGTGGCGCACCGCCGTCGAGGCGTCGGCGGTGGAGGCGTCCGCGGGGGAGCGCACCGCGGGCACCGGCGTCGGTTAGGCGGTGGTCTCGGGTGGCGTGGGGGCGGCCAGGGCCTGGGCGAGGTGGTCGAGGCCGGGGAGGGCGGCCATCACCGCGGCGTGGTCGGCGGGGGAGAGGGTGGCCAGGGCGTTGGCGATCCGGCGTTCGTGGGCCCGCCGCCAGTCGTCCAGCTGGCGCTGGCCCGCCTCGGTGAGCGCGATCCGGGCGGTTCGGCGGTCGCCCGGGTCGGCCTGGCGGTCGACGAAGCCAGCCTCCAGCAGCTTGCCGACCAGGCCGCTCACGGTGTTGGGGGCGAGCCGCTGGCGGGCCGCCAGTTCGCCGACCCGCAACGGCGCGGCGGCCAGGGTCTGGAGCAGCTCGACCTGCGCCATCGGCAGCGACTCCCACGGGTAGTCGGTGCGGATGCTGCTGCGCAGCGCGCGGCGCAGCCGGGTCACCACGTCGGTCAGCCGCTGGGCCCGTTCGATCGCCAGCGCGTCGTCGGCGGGCGCGGCGTCGGGGCCGGTCAGGTCGGGGCTGGGCAGCGGCGGCATGGCGGACAGCGTAGCCGGTCAGCGGGCCGCCACCGGCCCTTCGGCGGATGGACGACGACGGGGGCGGGCTCGACCGGTAGGTCGGACCCGCCCCCGCGCTCGCGCGTCGGTCCGTCAGTCCGGGAGCGGCTGGGCGCCCCGCTCGGCCAGCATCGTCGTCATCAGCTGGATCTCCGAGGTCTGGCTCGCCACCATCGACTGGGCGAGCGACTTCTCCGCGGCGTTCTTCGCCACGTCGACGTAGCCCTGGGCCATCGCCGCGCCGCCCTTGTGGTGCTGGATCATCAGCTGCAGGTAGAAGATCTCGGCGGCCTTGCCGCTGAGGCTCTGCAACTGGGCCAGCTGCGTGTTGGTCGCCATGCCGGGCATCAGCGAACCGTCGTGCGGCTGGTACTGCTGGTCCATGTGCATCCAGGCCATCGGCGGGTTCGGCGAGGCCTGGGTGAGCCCCCACTGGGCGAGCCAGCCCATCAGCATCCCGCGCTGGTTGGCCTGGGTGTTGATGATGTCGAAGGCCAGGCCGCGGACCTCGGCGTTGTCCGTCCGGTCGCGGATGATGAACGACATGTCGATCGCCTGCTGGTGGTGGGTCGCCATGTCGCGCGCGAACCCGGCCTCGGGCGAGTCGGTCGACGGCGCGGCGGCCACCGTGCTGGAGGCCGAGGTGCCGCTCGCCACCAGGGCGGGGACGCCCAGGCAGAGCGCGACCGCCGCGGCCAGCGCGGCCGGCCACCAGACCGTCCGGCGGCGCTTGGGGATGGCGCCGGACGGCTCGTCGATCTCGTCCATCGGGGTGTCGGCCACTACATCGCTCCGTCGCTGCACGAGGCGCCCGGCTCCTGGGTCTGCGGACCCTGGACGTACTTGGTGAAGAACTCGTTCACCCGCGGGTCGTTGGCGCTGTCCACGATCAGCTGGGTGCCCCAGGCGGTGAGCGTGATGGTGCCCTTCTCGGTCGGGTAGGGGCTCATCAGCGAGTACGGGGTGTTCTTGACCTTGTCGGAGAGGGTCTTGATGTCCGCCGGGGTCGCCTTGTCGTTGTAGGTGACCCAGACCGCGCCGTGCTCCAGCGAGTGCACCGCGTTCTCGTTGTGCACCGGCTGGGTGTAGACGTTGCCCATGCAGGTCTGCCAGACGGGGTTGTGGTCACCGCCCACCGGCGGGGTCTGCGGGTAGTTGACCGGCGTGGTCACGTGGTTGCGGGAGAGGTTGCTCCAGGTCTGCACGCCCGGGATCGGCGCCTTGGCGGCCTCCTGCTGGGCGTGCTTCTTGTCGTCCGCGTTCCTGACGATGTAGACGCCGGCGCCGATGGTGCCGGCGAGCAGGACGCCCGCCGCCACGAAGGAGACGATCCTGACGCGACGCTCGCGGCGCTGCTCCTCGGCCCGCAGCTTCGCGATCCGCTCGCGGCGGTCGGCGGTGGTCTGCTTGCCGCCGCCCTTGGCCTTGGCGGTCGGTTTGGCGTTGGGCTGCTTGGAGTTGGTCGGCTTGGAGGCGGAACCCACGGAAGTCGTCCTTGTCCCCGCCGGGCGGCCTGCGCACGGCGGAATGAGCTGAAGAGGGGAGGCGCGACCGACGGCCCCTCCGGGTGCGGAGCACCTGGGAGCGGGCCGGCGGGGGGTCCGCCTAGGTCCGGTTGACCTGGAGCAGATGGAGATCGGGGGCCGGCCCGGAGCCCGGGTCCGCGGCGCTCGGCGCGAGGACCGGCCCGGGGCCGGGGATGACCAGCAGCGGCGCGGTGGCCGGCTCGGGCTGCGGCGGCGCGTTCGGCAGTTGGGCTTCCTGGCCGTTGTAGCTGTGGCTGGAGCAGCCGTCACCGGGGGCGGGCGGCGGGTCGCCGGGCGAGCAGAGGAAGAGCGACGCAGGGATGGCCGGGACGGCGGAGGCGGCGTCACCGGACGCGGGTGCGTGGGCCGGGGCGTGCGCCGCCGCATGCGGTACCGCGGGCGCGGGTGCCGGCCGGGGCGCGACGGTCCCGGGGGTCGCGTCCGGCCCGGCCAGCTGTGCGCCGGCGCTCGCGGGAGCGGCGGCCCGGGCGGTGCCCGCGCAGGGCAGCACGGTCAGCAGACCGATCAGCAGCAGGGTCCAGAGAGCGACCAGCGGACGGGTGGCCGAGACGGCACTCCCGGGCAGTGGTCGTCTGGCTCCTGGCGTGGTCATGCGCACATATTAATCAGCCGAATGGGTGGAGCGGTCCCCCTGTTCGGGCCTCTCTTTCGGATTCCTCCGGTGCCGGACCACCGAGCCCGGCCCGACTCGGGCAACCTGACCCGATCGGCCCGATCGGCCCGGCTTCGTGCGGAAAGTCCGGACACGGGCGATCGTCGTGGGCAGAATGACGGGCGGGTCGGACGACCAATGACCAATCCAGTCCCGGCAGGTGACGGCAGATACGGACGAGGAGCCGGCAGATGAGCGATCAGGGCGCCCGCGCGCAGCGACGGACCGAGGACGGTTGGTGGGGCCGGGTCTACCAGGGCCCGACCGGCGCGCTCCCCGACACCCCGGACGCCGGGCCGGGGGAGGGGTCGGTGGACGACTGGTTCGACTCGGTCGCCTCGATCGTGGCACCGGAGGACGGCGGCGGGACGGCCGTGGAGACCCCGGAGGCCATGACTCCGCCACCAGCCGCGCCACCAGCCCCATCAGCACCACCCGCCCCGGAATTCGCAGAGGTCGTGGAGGTCGCGGACCCCGCGCCCACCATCACCATCCCCGCCCAGCCCGTCGCCCAGCGCCCGCCCAGTTACGGCCCGGAGCCCACCCTCCTCCCGGCCGCCGTGCCGGAGCGGATCACGGCCGTCGTCCCCGACACCGTGCTGGAGGGCGCCCAGTACCCCGGCTTCACGCTCCGGGCCGCCTCCGTGCGCGGCGACTCCCCGCGCCACCGTGGCGAGCCGCGCACCGACGCGCTGCTGGTGACCCGGTTCGGGGAGGCGCCGGACGGCCTGCTGCTCGCCGTCCTCGGCGGCCGGGCCCGGATCCCCGCCGACCCACGGGCCGAGCCGGACCCCGAGCGCCAACTGACCGACGACACCATCCGCCAGGCCTGCGCGCACCTCGCGGAGGCGATCGGCCGCAGCCACGCCGAGCTGGCCGCCGACCTGCGCGAGGCCGCCCGCGACCGGCTGCGGTACGGCCTGCAGCGGCTCACCGCCCGGGCCGCCGTCGGGCTGCGCGCGCTCGCCCCCGAGGCCGGCTCGCTGCACTGCCTGCTGGTCCCGCTCGACCCGGCCGCCGGTCACCGGGCGGCCTTCGGTCTCGGCCCGGGCGGTCTCTACCTGCTGCGGTCCGGGCACTGGATCGACGCCTACGCGGCCCGGCTGCTGCACCATCCGGACGGTCCGGGCGAGGCGCCGGAGCCGCCCGAGCCGCGCCCGTTCCGGTTCCGGCTGGTCCCGGCCGGCCCCGGGGACATCCTGCTGCTCTGCACGCCGGGCCTGGCCGAGCCGATCGCCGGGGAGCCCGCCGTCGCGCAGTTCCTGGCCACCCACTGGGCACACCCGCACCCGCCGGGAACGGTCGACTTCCTCCGCCAGGCCCAGGTCCGGGCGAAGGGCTTCGCCGAGGACCGCACGGCGGTCGCGCTCTGGACGGACTGAGCGGTCAGGCCCGGCTGGGGGTCCGGGCCGAGCAGCGGTCAGGCCCGGCTGGGGGTCCGGGCCGAGCAGCGGTCAGGCCCGGCCCAGCAGGGCGGCCGCCGCCGCGCTCACCCGGGCCAGCGACTCGGGGCGGCGGACGCCCGGCAGGCCGATCGCCAGCGGGACCGAGAAGCCGTCCAGCACCGCCCGCAGCTGCACGGCCAGCTCGTCGGCCGAGGCGCGGCCGGTGAACTCGCCGGCCGCCGTGCCGGACCGGATCAGCGCCTCCAGGTCGGCCTGCCAGGGGGCCTCGATCTCCAGCTGCCCCCGGCGGATCTCCGCGCTGGACGGCGAACGCCCCCAGACCTCGACCCAGAGGATCCAGCGCGGATCGCCCGGCCCGTCCGCGAGGTAGAGGTCGGCGTAGGCGGTGAAGCGCTCCCAGGCGCTCAGGCCGGGACGGTCCAGCGCGGTCCGTCGCCGCTCGCCGAGCTGCTCCTCGCTCCAGCGCAGGGTCTCCAGCAGCAGCTGGTCCTTGCTGCCGAAGTAGTAGAGCAGGTGCCCGGCGCTCATCTGGAGCTGCTTGCCCAGCCCGGCCATGGTCAGCTTGGCCAGCCCGTGCTCGGCGATCGCCGCCATCGCGGCGGCCAGCACCTCTTCCCGCGGCCGCGCCGGGCGTCGGGTGCGGACCTGCGCCATCTGCGGCTCCTCAGGGGCAATCGGGGGGAGATCGATCGGGTGGGGGATGCGGGAGACAGGGGGTAACCGCCCAGCTCCTCACCCTAGCGGCACCGGTCGAGGCGGTCCGGGCGTCAACTCCATGGCGCTGTATTCACTCATTGGAATTGGTTGTCTACGGAGAGTGACAAGCACTCCCGAACTCCCGCTACCCTGACGGGACTTCCCCCTCTCAACAAAGGAGGACGGTCCCGTGCAACTGGTCACCCGGGCCGACTGGGGCGCCCAACCTCCCAAGCAGGACTGGACCTACGTGGCGAGCACCCAGGGTGTGAAGATCCACTACGAGGGCAGCGAGGTCCCGGCCGACCTGCCGGGCCATCACGAGCGGTGCGCCGGCCGGGTCCGCGCGATCCAGGCCGCGCACCTGGCCGACCCCACCGAGGGGTGGATCGACATCGCCTACAACGCCATGGTCTGCCCGCACGCCTACGTCTACGAGGGCCGCGGGCCGCACCACGAGACCGGGGCCAACGGCAACCAGTCGCTCAACCTCGCGCACTACGCGGTCTGCGGGATGGTCGGCGACTCCGGTCTCACCGAGCCGACCGACGCGATGCTCAACGGGCTGCGCGACGCGGTGGAGTGGCTTCGGCAGCAGGGCGGGGCGGGCCCGGAGATCGAGGGCCATCGCGACGGCTATCCGACCGACTGCCCCGGCGGTCCGCTGTACGCCTGGGTGCGGGCCGGCGCCCCGCGCCCGGGCGGCGGGGCCACGACGACGAACGACGTCGCCGACAGGGCCGCCGCGCCGCCCTGGCCCGGGGAGTACCTCCGGCTGGAGAACCCGATGCCGCACGACGACAACGTGCGCACCTGGCAGCAGCGGATGCGCGACCGCGGCTGGGCGCTGACCGTGGACGGCTGGTACGGCGAGCGGAGCCGGAGCGTCTGCGAGCGGTTCCAGCGGGACTCCACCGCCAACGGCTGGCCGCTGACCGCGGACGGTGTCGTGGGCCCGGACACCTGGCACGCCGCCTGGGCGCGCCCGGTGTCCTGACCGTCCCGCCCGGCCGGCGCCGGGGGTCAGACCCGCGGCTGCTGCTGGGTGATGCAGTGGATGCCGCCGCCGTTGGCGAAGATCTCCCGGGCGTCGACCAGTTCGACCTTGCGGTCGGGGAAGGCGGCGCCGAGGACGGCGGCGGCCTCCTGGTCGCGCGGGTCGTCGAAGGCGCAGAGGATCACCGCGCCGTTCGCCACGTAGTGGTTGATGTAGGAGTAGTCGACCGGCTCACCGTCCTCGTCCCGCAGCACGGTCGGTGCCGGCACCTCGACGACCTCCAGGGTGCGGCCGGCGGCGTCGGTGGAGGCGCGCAGGATGGCGACCAGTTCCTGGCAGACCGCGTGGTCCGGGTGGCTCGGGTCGGGCTGCACGTGGGCCAGCACGACACCGGGGCGGACGAAGGAGGCGACGATGTCGATGTGCCCGCGGGTGCCGAACTCGTCGTAGTCGCGGGTGAGTCCACGCGGCAGCCAGATCGCCTTGGTGGTGCCGAGGTGGGCGTGCAGCTCGGCCTCGACCTCCTCCTTGGTCCAGTCGGAGTTGCGCCCCTCGCCCAGCTGGACCGTCTCGGTGACCAGCACCGTGCCCTCGCCGTCGACGTGGATGCCGCCGCCCTCGTTGATCAGGCGGGAGGCGAAGCGCCGGGCCCCGGTCAGCTCGGTGATCCGCTCGGCGATGTGCTGGTCGTGCTCCCAGCTGGCCCAGGACTGCGCGCCCCAGCCGTTGAACACCCAGTCGGCGGCGGCGAGTTCACCCTCCGGGCCGGCGAGGAAGGTGGGGCCGATGTCGCGCATCCAGGCGTCGTCGAGCGGCCGCTCGACCAGCTCGATCCCCTCCGCGACGTACTCCCGGGCGGCGGCGGTCTCACCGATGTTCACGATCATCGTCACCGGTTCGTAGCGGACGATGGTGTTGGCCACCGCGGCCCAGGCGAGTCGGGCCTGGTGCAGGTGCTCGGGGGTGTCGAAGGTCTGGTTGTCGGTCGGGAAGGCCATCCAGGTGCGCTCGTGCGGGTGCCATTCGGCGGGCATCGAGTAGCCGAGCGAGGTGGGGGTGGTCATGAGGCGACGTCCTAGGGGGAGGGGGCCGAGGAGGGAGGGGTGGGGGCTACAGGAAGTAGAGGCGGCTGAGCGAGACGCTCTCGCTCGGCTCGGAGCGCAGCGGCGAACCGTCCAGCGAGACCAGGCCGGTGTCGGCCGCCACGGTGACCGAGCCGGTCCGGGCGTTGCGCACCATGTCGCGCGGGCCGATGCCGCGGGTCCCGCGCACGCCCACCCGCCGTCGCCGGGTGGGCAGTTGGTCGGCGGCCACGTCCAGGTAGGAGCCGTCGGCGGCGGCCTGGGCCACGAAGGCCACCGAGATGTCCGCCGCGGTCGCCCCGTGCGCGCCGAACTGCGGCCCCAGCACCAGCGGTTCGCAGCGGTCGGTGGTGGCGTTCGGGTCGCCGACCACGCCGTACGCCGGGAACCCGGACTTGAGCACCAACTGCGGCTTGGCGCCGAAGTGGTCGGGCCGCCAGAGCACGATGTCGGCGAGCTTGCCGACCTCGATCGAGCCGACCTCGTGGGCGAGGCCGTGCGCGATGGCCGGGTTGATGGTGAGCTTGGCGATGTAGCGGAGCACCCGATCGTTGTCGTCGCCGCTCTCCCTGGTGCCGTACGAGCCGGTGCCGTCCAGCGGCCCGAGTTCGGCCTTCATCTTGCCGGCCATCGCGAAGGTGCGTCGGACGGTCTCGCCGGCCCGGCCCATGCCCTGCGCGTCGGAGGAAGTGATGCCGATCAGGCCGAGGTCGTGCAGGATGCCCTCGGCGCCCATCGTGCCGGCCCGGATCCGGTCACGGGCCATCGCGGCGTCGCCGGGCAGGTCGAGCTTGAGGTCGTGGGCCGAGACGATCATGCCGGCGGCCTCGGCCAGCGCGTCCCGGCCGAAGGGGAGGGTGGGGTTGGTGGAGGAGCCGATGACGTTCGCGACACCGGCCATCTTGAGGACGTTGGGCACGTGCCCGCCGCCGCAGCCCTCGATGTGGAAGGCGTGGATGGTGCGGCCCTCCAGGACGGCGATGGTGTCCTCGACGGAGAGGCACTCGTTCAGGCCGTCGGTGTGCAGGGCGACCTGGACGTCGTGCTCTTCGGCCACCCGCAGCGCGGTGTCCAGTGCGCGGGTGTGCGCGCCCATGTCCTCGTGCACCTTGAAGCCGGACGCGCCGCCCTCGGCCAGCGCCTCCACCAGCGGCCCCGGGTCGGAGGACGAACCGCGGCCCAGGAAGCCGATGTTGACCGGCCAGGCGTCGAAGGCGTTGAAGGCGTGCCGCAGCGCCCAGGGCGAGTTGACGCCGACACCCCAGACCGGCCCGAACTCCTGGCCGATGATGGTGGTCACCCCGGAGGCCAGCGAGGCCTCCATGATCCGCGGCGAGAGCAGGTGGACGTGGGTGTCGATGGCGCCGGCGGTGGCGATCAGGCCCTCGCCGGAGACGATCGTGGTGCCGGTGCCGACCACCACCTCCACGCCGTCCATGGTGTCCGGGTTGCCGGCCCGGCCGATCGCCGCGATCCGGCCGCCGATCAGGCCGATCGAGGTCTTCCGGATGCCCTGCATCGCGTCGATCACCAGCACGTTGCTGATCGCCACGTCACAGGTGTCGCGGACGGCGGCGGCCTTGAGGTGCAGGCCGTCCCGCGCGGTCTTGCCGAACCCGGCCAGGAACTCGTCACCGGGGGCCTGCGAGTCGGACTCGACCCGGACGATCAGCCCGGAGTCGCCGAGCCGGATCCGGTCGCCGGTCCGCGGACCGTGGACCGAGATGTAGTCGTGCGGGGAGATGGCGGTCACGACTCGACCTCCGTGTCGTCGAAGCTGGTGAGGTAGCCGGTGGCGCGGGCCTTGGCCAGTGCGGCCTCCTTGGCGCCCGGGGCGTCGAGCGGTCCGTCGACCAGCCCGGCGAAGCCGATGGCGACCCGCTCGCCGGCGATCGGGGTCAGTCCGACCTCGACCACCGCGCCCGGGTCGAAGCGCACCGAGGAGCCGGCCGGGACGGCCAGCCGGGTGCCGTAGGCCGCCGCGCGGTCGAAGGCGAGCCGTGGGTTGGCCTCGAAGAAGTGGAAGTGGGAGGTGACCGAGATCGGCACCGCCGAGGTGTTGTGGACCGGCAGCACGACGGTCTCCTCGGTCGGGTCGTAGCCCTCGCCGGTGCCGGGCAGGGCCGCGCCGGGCCCGTCCTCGCCGAGTGAACCGGCGCCGCGGAAGGGGTCGTTGATCACCGCGAGCCGGGTGCCGTCGTCGAAGACCGCCTCGACCTGGATCACCGTGACCACGTCGGGCACGCCCGGCAGCACGTCGTCGGCGGTCAGCACCGAGCGGCCGGCCTCGATCGCGTCGGCCAGCCGGCGGCCGTCGCGGGCGGCCTCGCAGACGGTGTCCGCGATCAGCGCGGTGGCTTCGGGGACGTTCAGTCGGACGCCGCGGGCGCGCCGGGCTCGGGCCAGCTCGGCCGCTGTGAAGATCAGCAGCCGGTCCCGTTCGGTGGGGGTGAGTCGCACGGTTCCTCGCTCGCGGTCGCTCGGTGAGGTCTGGGGGCTGGCAGGCCTGGCCGGTCCGGCAGGTCTGGCGGGTCGAAAAAGTTAGAACGCCGTTCAAACATCTGCTGGCCATTGAACCCGGATCGGGTCGCCGTGTCCAGCCTTTCCCGGCTCGCGTCGTCCCGCGCGTCGTCCCGCGCGCCGGGTCGGGGCCGGTCGGGGCCGGATCGGGTCCGGTTCGACGGGTGTGGGGGAGGTCGGGCGCCGGCGCGATTCGCGGCTTTGAGCTGACACGCTGTCAGCAGTGCGCGCCGGTCAAACCTCGGCTTGGATCACACGGCGCACCTCGAGCCCCCGTTCGCCTCGGCAGGCGGTGTACGCCCTGTTGCGGTGTCCGGTGAGCGGCACTCACGATGGTGACAGCGGCCGGTGTGCGCGGGTGGGGGCGTCCGTGCGGTGGCCGGGACGAGGGCGGGGGCGAAATCTGATGGATGGTCAACAACGGGTCCCTTCTGCGACGGCCGGGCGCCGTCCGGAGCATCGCCTGCGGGCCGTGCTCCGGCCGGCCGAGCTGGCCGGGATCGGTCCGGTCCGCCACCGGCTCCGCGCCGCGCTGCGCGCCTGGGGGGTGCCGCAACTCGCCGACACGGCCGAGCTGCTGGTGTCGGAGCTGGTCACCAACGCGCTGCTGCACACGGCGTCCGGCGCGGTGCTGGAGGCGGCGCTGGGCGCGGACCGGCGGCTGCGGGTGGAGGTCCGGGACACCAGCGGCCGGCTGCCGCGGCCGCGCCGGCCCGGCGACACCGCGACCTCGGGGCGTGGGCTGGTGCTGGTCGAGGCACTGGCGGACGCCTGGGGCGTGCAGTCGGGTGGTGACGGCAAGACCACCTGGTTCGAGCTGTCGGCACTCTGAGTGACGATCGCGCGGGGGTGCGGCTGATCGGGGAGTCCGGGCCGGTCGCGGCCCGGCAGCATTGCCGCTTTGCCGAACATTCGACAGGATAGTGAGAATGTGTGTCCGGACCAGGGGCCCGAGCCTGAGGGCTGGTCCGCCGAGCACACCCCATCCACCGATCGGGAAGCGGCAGGAGAACCATGGCGACTGAGCCCGAGCCGCAGGGGCCGACCCGCCTGTCGAGGCCCTCCGGCGGCCCGTCCGTCCAGCCTCTGGCACCCTCGCAGACCGGCGTGCCGGTACCGCCGCCGCAGGGTGGCCGCCGGACGACCGCGCGGACCGCGGGTACGGGCCGGCCGGCCGGCCCGGCCGTGCTGGCGTCCGTCCAGGGCGGCGACGGGCACGGCCTGTCCGCCCGGGCCGCCGACTCCACCCCGGAGTGGCTGGAGCCGGCGATGGCCGCCAACGGGATCGGCTCGTTCGACTGGGACATCCGCCGTGACGTGCTCGCCGGCGACGCGCGGGCCTGCGCGATCCTGGGTCTGGAGACCGGTGCCTTCGACGGCACGTCGGCCGCCTTCCTGGCGCTGCTGCACCCCGAGGACGCCCCGGTGGTCCGCCGCCGGGTCGAGCGCGCGGTGGCCGAGCTGGGCCAGTGCGGCGCGTACTACCGCACGGTCTTCCCGGGCGGCGAGCTGCACGCGGTGCGGTTCCGCGGCCGGGTGCTGGCCGACGCCTTCGGCCGCCCGTCCCGGATGGTCGGCTTCGTCTGGGACGCCACCGTCGAGCTGCGCAAGCGGGAGAACGCCGGCCGGCAGGCCGCGCTGCGCGAGGAGCGCTCGCGGTTCATCAAGGAGGCCGCCCGGGCGCTCTCGGAAGCCGTCACGGTCCGTGACGTGGCCCGGGTCTTCACCGAGCTGCCGCTGCCCGGCCTGCCGCCGGACGGTCTGGTCCTCGTCGCGCTGGAGACCGGCCGGTTGCAGATCCTGGGAGCCAGCGGCTACACCCCCGAGGCGGTGGCCGCCTACGACCGCACCCCGCTCGACCCGCACCAGCCGACCGCCGAGGCGATCCGCCGCCGGGTGCCGGTCTTCATCGCCAGCCAGGCCGAGTACCAGCGGCGCTACCCCGAGGCCTGGCCCCGGGCGATCGGCACCGGGCGCAGCGCCTGGGCCTTCCTGCCGCTGGTGGCCAGCGGCCGGGCGATCGGCGTCTGCGTGGTCAGCTTCGACGAGTCGCGCGAGCTGGACGCGGACGAGCGCACGCTGCTCTCCACGCTGGGCGGCCTGGTCGCCCAGTCGCTGGCCCGGGCCCGGCTGCACGACGCCGAGCACGAGCTGGCGGCCGGGTTGCAGCGGGTGATGCTGCCGCGGACCGTGCCGGCGGTGCCCGGGGTGACCACCGCGGTGCGCTACCTGGCCGCCGGCTCGGGCCTGCAGATCGGCGGCGACTGGTACGACGTGGTGCCGCTGCCCGGCGGGCACGTCGGTCTGGTGATCGGCGACGTACAGGGTCACGACGTGCACGCGGCGGGGATCATGGGCCAGCTGCGGATCGCGCTGCGCGCCTACGCCGCCGAGGGCCATCCACCGGCAGCGGTGATGGCCCGGGCCTCCCGCTTCCTGGCGGACCTGGACACTGACCACTTCGCCACCTGCACCTACGCCGAGGTCAACGTCGACTACGGCGTGGTCTACGCGGTCCGGGCCGGCCACCTGGACCCGGTGGTGCGCCGCGCGGACGGCACCGCCTCGGTGGTCTCCGTGGTCGGCGGCCTGCCGCTGGGCGTCGCGCCGGACCAGGAGTACCAGGTGACCAGGTTCAGCCTGGACCCGGGCGAGACCGTGGTGCTCTGCACCGACGGGCTGGTGGAGTCCCGGACGACGGACCTGGACAGCGGCATCGCCCGGCTCTGCGCGGCCGCCGCCGGTGACCTCGCGCCGCTCGTGCACGGTGGCCCGGGCCCGCTGGAGGAGCTGGCCGACAAGATCACCGCCCGGGCAGCGGCCGACTCCACCGAGCGCGAGGACGACATAGCGCTGCTGCTGCTCCGCTGGGACGGCCCGCAGGGTGGCCAGGCCGCCCAGCAGCTGCGGCGCCGGATCGGGCAGGCCGACCTGGCGCGGGTGGCCGAGCTGCGTGGCGAACTCCGCGACGCGCTGCGCCGCTGGGGCGTGGCCGAGCTGATCGACACCGCCGAGCTGCTCGCCTCCGAGCTGGTCACCAACGCGATCCGGCACACCGACCGGGACGCCATGTTCACCGCCCGGCTCTACCGTGAGGACGGCCGCGAGCCCCGGCTGCGGATCGAGGTGGAGGACGAGTCGGACCTCTGGCCCAAGCGCCGGACCCCCGGTGAGCAGGCCTCCTCCGGCCGTGGCCTGATGCTGGTCGAGGCGCTGGCGGACGCCTGGGGGGTCGAGCCGCGCGGCTCCGGCAAGCGGATGTGGTTCGAACTCAGCGCCGCCGCCCAGGAGTAGCGGCGGCGGGGGGGGGGGGGGGGGGGGGGGGGGGGGGGGGGGGGGGGGGGGGGGGGGGGGGGGGGGGAGAGGGGGGGGCGGTTCCGTGCGCGCTCCCCCACCCT
>NZ_JBVHLF010000015.1:40274-103947 GCF_055559155.1 Kitasatospora sp. NPDC024654 | reverse complement strand
CAAGTAGGTCCGAAACCCGCTACCCCCGCGGTCCGACCCCCCCCCCCCCCCCCCAGGGGCCCGTGCCCCCTGCCCCGGGGGTGGTCACCCCCGGGCCCGGTGCGGAGGCGTCAGCCGAACTGCTCCTCCAGGTCCTTGAGCTTCTGCTCCAGCGAGTCCAGCCGGGGCAGTGCCATGGTGTCGTCGTCGGGCGTCAGGTCGATCGTCCGATGGGCAGGCCGGGCGGGCAGGCCCGGTGGGGGAGCGGGGTCCCCGCCGGCTATCGCAGGCTCCGCGCCGCCGGGCTCCAACTGCCGGGCGGCGACCGGCGCCCGGGAGCGGCCCCAGCCGCCGTGCTGGCGGTTGATCGCCCGGATCTCGGCCCGCTCGCGCCGGCTGGCCAGCCGCTGGCGCTCCCGGTTGACCACCGCCTCGCGCTTGGTGTCGCGGACCTCCTCGACCGCCTCGTCCAGGCTGCGCACCCCCTCCAGCAGCATCAGCGACCAGGCCGCGTAGGTCTCCAGCGGGGCGCGCAGCCAGCGGACGATCCGGATCTGCGGCAGCGGTCGGGGCACCAGCCCCTGCTCGCGCAGCGCGGCCCGGCGGGTCTGCTTGAGCGCCCGGTCGAAGAGCACCGCGGCGGAGAGCGACATCCCGGCGAAGAACTGCGGGGCGCCCGCGTGGCCCATTCCGCGCGGGGCGTGCACCCAGTTGAACCAGGCGGAGGCCCCGGCGAAGAGCCAGACCAGCAGTCGGGAGCCGAGCGCCGCGTCACCGTGGCTGGCCTCCCGGACGGCCAGCACCGAGCAGAACATCGCGGCGCCGTCCAGTCCGAACGGGACCAGGTACTCCCAGCCGCCGGAGAGGCCGAGGTTCTGCATCCCGAAGCCGACCAGGCCGTGGAAGGAGAGCGCGGCGGCGACCGCCGCGCAGCAGAAGAGCAGGGTGTAGGAGGCCGCACCGTAGAGCGACTCCTTGCGGCGGCGGCGCTCCTCGGTGCGCTCCCAGCCGTCCGAGCCGGAGATGCCGCTCGTCGCCCCGCGGGCGCGGAGGAAGGCCACCAGGACGGCGACGAGGACCAGGGTGGCCACGCCCGCGACGGCCCAGCCCAGTGGTATGTCCGACAGTCTCATTGTCCTGAACCAGCCTCGCTTTCCGTCGATCGCGGTGGCGGGAGCCACCGGGACGTCCATCATGGCGGATGGTCGGACGCCGTACGGATACTTTGCCGCCAATTGCCCCGGAGCACACACTTTCTGACGGTATGTCGAGAGAAGATTCTGGTCAGGAACAGGTGCGCGGACAGCTGAAGCAGGAGCCGGCCGAGCGGACGGTGTAGGCCAGGCAGCAGCTCACCCGGGTGCGGGTGGGAGCCGGGGTGGGAACGGGCTCCGGGGTTGCCCCGTTGCCCCCGGGGCCCACCCGCCTGCCCCCGCTGTCCCAACTGCCCCCGCCCGCCTGCCCGTCCGCGCTCACCCGGCTGTTCCCCGGGGCGGCCGGCTCGGTCCAGCGGAAGGCCGCCGCGCCCGTGAACGGTGGGGTGCCGCCGGGGAGCAGCGCGGCCAGCGCGTCGGCCGCGCGCCGTTCCTCGCCCAGCAGGCCGGCGGTGTACCGGAGGCCCTCCACCAGCTCGTCGGTGGCCAGGCCCCACAGGGTGCGCGGGCCGCGGCGCAGCGCGGGCCGGAGCGCGTCGAGCACCGGTGCCAGGTGCTCGACGGCGGCCGCGCGCAGCTCGGCGCGGAGTGCCGCCTCGTCGGGTACGGTTCGCGCGCCGGGGAGGCCGGCCGCGGGATCGTCCGGCAGGCAGGCGAAGTCGGCGGGCCGGACCTTCAGTTCGGCCGGTCCGCCGGTGGCGGCGGGCCGGAAGGCGACGGCCGTCACCGGAAGTCGGGGTACCCGACGTTCCAGGAACCAGGGCAGGGTGAAGAGCAGGCCGGCCGGCCAGAGGTAGCGGTGCAGCCAGAACCCGGCGGCCACGTCGGGCCGGAGTGGTTCGCCGTAGCGGAACCGGTCCCGGCGGCCCTCGGCGGCGAGCAGCCGGGCGCGGAACGCGGGATCGGTGAGGAGGCGGGTGGTGGGCGCCCAGCCCTGGCCGGCGCGGAGTTCGCCGAGCCGGATCCGCAGCTCGGGAAAGACGGCGCCGACCCGGGCGTACGCCCCCGCGCACGGGAACACGGTGGACGGGTGGGTCCGTTGCCGCCGGCCGTCCTGGTGCTCGGGCGTGGGGCCCGGCTGTCGCCGCCGGTTGCCCCGGGGTGCGGGCGGGTCCGGCTCGGTGGTGCGCACGGTCATGGCGGACCCCATCGGGTGCGGCGGATGCCCGCGGGGCAGGGAACCACCGGGCGGCAGCCCCGGCATGTCCCTGCCCCATCAGGTTAGCCTCACCTTACCTGACGGTCCCTCGGCTGTCCCCTCCCGTTCGCCCGTCCGGGGGAGTGCGGAGGCGCCCACCCGGCGTCCTGTTCGGCCGCGCGCCGGCAACCCCCGGTCGGGCGCCGGGCGGTGCGCCGCGCGGTGCGCCCGGCGGTCCCGTCGGCGCCTCGCCCGTCTCCAGTCGCCCCACCAGCCAGACCGGCACCCCGCCCAGTGACTGCACCAGCCGGGCCGCCTCGGCGCGCAACCGGTCCGCCTCCTCCGGCTCGGCCACCTCGGCCAGTGCGGCCAGCGCCGGCGCCACCCCCACCATGAACCCCAGCTCCTCGCGCAGCCGCAGCGAGGCGGCGAAGCCCTCGCGGGCCCGCCCGCGATCCCCGCCGGCCAGCGCCAGCGCCGCCAGATGCCGCCAGGTCGAGGAGGCCAGCAGGGTGTCACCACGGGCCAACGCGGCATCGTGGGCCCGTCGGTAGGCGATCCAGGCGGCGGTCTGGTCGCGCAGCAGGTTCTCCGCGACCAGCCCGCGCCGGAAGTCCAGCAGCGGCCGGCCGGGCGCGTCCGGCGCCAGCAGCGCGGAGGTCCGGCCGAGCGCGGCCTGCGCCTCGTCCAGCCGGTCCCGCGGGCCGAGCACGCTGGCCAGGTAGGCCAGGAACCCGCGCGCGCAGGAGGCGGCCGCGCGCTGCTCGGTACTGGTCACCCCGGCCTCGGCCAGCCGCAGCGCGGCCTCCGCGGTGTCCCAGTGGTCGGCGGTGAACAGGCACTGTTCGATGAGGAGTTCGGCCCGGCAGAGGGCGGCCCGGGCGTCGTGTTCGGCGGCCGGCTGGAGCAGTTCGGCGGCCTCCTGCCAGCAGGCGCGGGAGCGTAACCGCCAGACCGTGCCGCTGGTGATCTCGTCGAAGGAGCCGCCGCTGCCGGGGTGCAGCCCGCCTCCGTGCGGCGGTACGCCCGGCGGGCCGCCGGGTGAGTGGCGGGCGTTCCCCCGCCGGCCGCGCGTCCCCCCGCTCAGCGGGGCCGTTCCGTGTTCAGACAACGCCACCTCCTTGTGTGCGGTGCCCACGGCCATGGCCGCCGTGCCGGCAATTCAACACCGGGGGCGAGCTTGTGCACCAGATCACGAGCGTGACGTGTTTGTGCCCCGCGGCCGCAAAAGTGGATCAAGCGTTCCCGTCCGATTCTTTCTGTTCGAATGCGGGCGGAAAGGTCGCCGCTACGCCAGAAGGGGTAGTTAATCCGGTTATCACACGCCACATTGGCAACTCTGGTCACGTCATTCCCGGAATTGCCGACTTCTGCTCATCAGGAGCCACAAAAATCCCGTATACCGCTTGTTTCAAAACGTGTATTCACGTCAACATATTTCTCCGGTCGCGTAGTCGCCGCCCACCCCTCGAAAGGACGACCGCCCGTGGCAACCGAGCAGTCCGTACCGACCTCCACCGCCGTCCCCACCGCCGATGTCTCCATCGCCGACCCGGCCCCGCTCGGGCTGGCCAGCTTCGCCCTGACGACCTTCGTCCTCAGCTGCTTCAACGCCAACCTCATCGACGCGAAGCTCAGCGCGGTGGTGCTGCCGCTCGCCCTCGCCTACGGCGGTGTCGCCCAGCTGCTGGCCGGGATGTGGGAGTTCCGCAAGGGCAACACCTTCGGCGCCACCGCCTTCGGCTCCTTCGGCGCCTTCTGGATCGCCTACTACTTCCTGGTCAAGGACGCCCTGCCGGCGCTCGCCGGCGATCCGCACGCGAACCGCGCGATCGGTCTCTTCCTCCTCGCCTGGGCGATCTTCACCGCCTACATGGCGGTGGCGGCGGTGCGGGTCAGCGGGGCGGTGCTGGCCGTCTTCGTCGCGCTGACCGTCACCTTCGCGCTGCTCGCGGCGGGTGCGTTCGGGGCAAGCGAGAGCATCACCAAGACGGGCGGCTGGATGGGCCTGATCACCGCGGTGGTGGCCTGGTACGCCTCGTTCGCCGGGGTCACCGCCTACACCTTCAAGCGCCCGGTCCTGCCCACCTGGCCGGCGCGCTGACGCACCGCGGTGGGGGCTCCGGGACACCGCTCCGGAGCCCCCACCGCATGCGCGGTCAGGACGTCCAGCCGGTCTCCAGCAGCGACTCGGCGGCGCCGTTCACCGGTTGCGGCAGGCCGCCCTCGTCCAGCGTGAACAGGGCCACCAGCAACTGCTCGCCGCGCACCGTCGCCTGGTGCGAGTAGCCGGCCGTGGTGAACATCGCGGCGGCCATCTCCTCGGCGTGCAGGGTCTGCAGCCACAGGCACTCGACGCTGCGGATGTCGGCCACCTCCGGCCAACTGTCCACCTGGGCGACCATCCGGTGGCCCAGCAGTGTCACCGCGTCGCGTTCCTGGGCCTCGGTCAGCTCCAACTCGCCGAAGCCCAGCCACTCCAGGTAGCGGACCGCGCTGAGTACGGCGTCCTTCGCGGTGCGCACGGGGTGCGGACGGAACGGCGCGCGGTTCTGCCGCCGGGCGCCGCCGTACGGGCCGGCTGGCGGCATGGACGGTCGGGCCGGCGGGCCGGCCGGCGGCTGCTCGGCGTAGAGCGGGGTGGGCGAGGGGTGGTACGGGCGCACCCCGAGCGGACGCGCCCCGGCCGGCCCGCTGGCCCCCGTCCGCGGCGCGCGATCGACCGGCAGCCGCACGGTGGCCCCGCAGTTGCAGGTGAACTCCGGCTGCGGCCACTGGTCGGAGCGGCCGCAGTGCGGGCAGCGCATGCTCAGCCAGGAGTCCTCCCAGGAGCGGAACCGCACCTGCACCGGCACCCCGCCCGGCAGCAGCGGCACCTTGAGCGCGGCGCCGCACGGGCAGGGCAGGGTCGGCGGCTCGTACCGGTGCTCGCGGCGGCAGGCGGGACAGCGGATCTCCCGGCCGCCACCCCCGGCGTGCTCGGGCCCGCGCGGGACGGCGGGCGGCTCGGCGTCGTACGGGCCGGTGAAGTCGTCGGGCAGCGGGTGTCCGGACATGGCGCGCACCGTCCGTTCGGTGGAGAGGCGGGTCGGCACCCATGCTCCCCGATCGCGGCCCGGGATGGCAGGGAATGCCGGAATGATCAGGGGTTTCTCAGGGATGCGGCCGGTCGTCGCCCGGTGCGTCGTCAGCCCGCCGACCAGCGGGCCAGATCGGCCGGGGTGTCGAGGTCGTCCGGGACCGCGACGTCCGCGCACTCGACCAGCCGCAGCTGGTCGCCGCGGGCCGCCAGCAGCGCCCGTGCGCCGGCGTCGCCCCGGGCCCCGGCGGCGGCCTCGGCCAGGTGCTCGGCGCCGATCAGCACCGGGTGGCCGCGCCGGCCCCCGTACGCCGCGGCGGCCAGCCGGGCGCCCGCCCGGTGCGCGGCCAGCAGCCGGGCGACCGCGGCCGGGGTGACGCCGGGCGTGTCCACCAGCGCGACCAGCACCGCCGAGCAGTCCACCGGCACCGCGGCCAGCCCGGCGCGCAGCGAACCGCCCATCCCCTCGGCCCAGTCGGGGTTGTCGAGCACCGTGCAGCCGTCCAGCGCGGCGCTCGCCCGGACCTGCTCGCGGGCCGCGCCGAGCACCACCAGCACCGGCCCGCAGCCGCCCTCGCGGACCACTCGCACGGCGTGTTCGACCAGCGGCCGGCCCTGGTACGGCAACAGCGCCTTGGGCCGGCCGCCGAGCCGCCGGCCGCCGCCGGCCGCCAGCACCAGGGCGGCGACCGGGGGGAGCGGGGGAATCGGTGAGGCCATGCCACCACTCTGCCGAAAACGAGGCGCCCACGGCGTTGTGTGAACGCACAACGGCGCACCGGTGACCTTGTGCGGAACCCGGGCCTTCCACCGCTGGATCTTCCCGGTCCGGGGGCTTCTACTGGCCGTCATGCACACCGCACCTGCCCCACTGGTCGACCGGTTCGGCCGGGTCCACACCGACCTGCGGGTCTCCCTGACCGACCGCTGCAACCTGCGCTGCACCTACTGCATGCCCGCCGGGGGCCTCGACTGGCTGCCGCGGTCCGAGGTGCTGAGCGACGACGAGATCGTCCGGTTGGTGCGGGTGGCGGCCGAGCGGCTGGGGATCCGCACGGTCCGGCTGACCGGCGGCGAGCCGCTGCTGCGGCGCGGGCTGCCCGCGCTGGTCGCCCGGCTGGCCGCGCTCGGGGTGGAGCTCTCGCTCACCACCAACGGGATCGGCCTGGCCCGGACGGCCGGCGCACTGAGGGCGGCGGGTCTGCGGCGGGTCAACGTCAGCCTGGACACCCTGCGGCCGGAGCGCTACCGGGAGATCACCCGTCGGGACCGGATCCAGGACGTCTTCGCCGGTATGGCCGCCGCGCGGGATGCCGGGCTGGCGCCGGTGAAGATCAACGCCGTCCCGGTGCGCGGGGTGAACGAGGACGAGGTCATCGAGCTGGCCGAGTTCGCGGCCCGGCACGGCTACCGGATGCGGTTCATCGAGTCGATGCCGCTGGACGCCCAGGGCGCCTGGGACCGGACGAAGATGGTCACCGCCGACGAGCTGCTGGCCCGGCTCGGGGCCCGCTGGGATCTGGTGCCGGTCGGCCGGCACGGAAACGCGCCCGCCGAGGAGTGGCGGATCGCCGGCACCGACACCGTGATCGGGGTGATCGCCTCGGTGACCCGGCCGTTCTGCGGAGGCTGCGACCGGGTCCGGCTGACCGCGGACGGTCAGCTGCGCACCTGTCTCTTCGCGACCACCGAGTCCGACCTGCGAGCGCTGCTGCGCGGCGGCGCGGACGACGACGTGGTGGAGCGGGCCTGGCGGCACACCATCGCGCGCAAGGGGCCGGGGCACGAGATCGGCTCGGCCGACTTCCGGCAGCCGGACCGCCCGATGTCCGCGATCGGCGGGTAGCGGCGGACAACCGCCGGCGTCCGAATCCGGTGTCGGGCGCTGCCGTGATGGTGATATTTCTTATTCTGTGAAGATCATCATGGCGCGAGTGTCGCGCCGCATCCTGCCGGCCGCGCTGGGCGTCACCATGGTCGCCGGGTGTGGCGGCGCTGCCGGAACCAGGGGTGCCGGGGTCGTCAACTCCGCTGGTCCCTCACCGAGTTCGTCGGCAGCGGCATCGAGCGGGGCCGCCGACCCGGCACTCAAGCCGTTCTACGGCCAGCAGATCGCCTGGGTCACCTGCCCCGACGACCCCACCCAGAAGGGCGTCGACGAGGCCGACTTCCAGTGCGCCACGCTGCACGTACCGCTCGACTACACCCACCCCGGCGGCGACACCGTCGACATCGCCGTGGTCCGCAGGCCCGCCGCCCAGCCCGGCCAGCGGCTCGGCTCGCTGGTCGTCGACCCCGGCGGGCCGGGGGGCTCCGGGATCCAGGAAGTCACCCTCGACGGCCAGCAGTTCAGCGGCCTGACCGACCGCTACGACCTGGTCGGCTTCGACCCGCGCGGGGTCGGCAAGAGCACCGCCGTGCACTGCCTCGGCGACCAGGCCCGCGACCAGTGGGACACCGACGACCATCCCGCGCAGCCCAAGGGCACCACGCTCGCCCAGGCCTGCCAGGCGAACTCCGGCAAGCTGTTGCCGTTCGTCGGAACCGCGGACGCCGCCCGCGACATGGACGTGCTGCGCGGCGCGCTCGGCGACCCGAAGCTCGACTACCTCGGCTCCTCCTACGGCACCTACCTCGGCAGCGTGTACGCCGAGGAATTCCCGGACCGGACCGGCCGGTTGGTGCTGGACGGCGCGGTGGACCCGAGCATGGACCTGCTGGACCAGGACGTGCGGCAGACCATCGCCTTCGAGGGCGTCTTCGAGCGCTTCGCCAAGGACTGCACGACACAGGCCCGTTGCCCGCTCGGCAAGGACCCGGCCGGCGCCGCCCAGCGCCTCGGGGACTTCCTGGACGGCCTGGACGCCCACCCGATGACCGCCACCGACGGCCGCAAGCTGACCGCGAGCCAGGGCTGGACCGGCACCCTGGGCATGCTCTACGGCGACGCCAAGTCCTGGGGGTACCTGCGGAACGGGCTGGACTGGGCGATGAACGGCAACAAGGCGGACTACCTGCTGGAGTTCGCCGACGACTACAACGGCCGTGACGCCGGCGGACATTACCGCAACGAGCTGGACGCCTACGCGGCGATCACCTGCGCGGACCACAGCGGCGAGGGCACCCCGTCGGACGGTCAGGTCCAGCGGGCGGTGCAGCAACTGCACGAGCAGGCACCGCTGTTGACCAAGCACTACACGACGGACGACCTGTTCGACCCGGACTGCCGCAACTGGCCCTTCAAGTCCACCGCGCAGCCGCACGCGATCAGGGCGGCCGGCAGCGCGCCGATCCTGGTGGTCGGCTCGACCGGGGACGACGCCACGCCGTACGCCTGGGCGCAGAAGCTCGCCTCGGGCCTGGCCAACGCCACCCTGCTGACCCGGGACGGCGACGGGCACACCGGTTACGGCAAGAGCGCCTGTATCCAGACGGACGTGAACGCCTTCCTGCTGGACGGGACCATGCCGCCGGCCGGGACGCACTGCCCGACCAGCTGACTGACGCGCGACACCCCCCGCCCGTGGTGGGCGGGGGTGTCGCGCGCGTAGGGGGTCAGTCCTCGCGGTGGTACAACGATGCCGGGATCGCCCGGTGGGTCCGGTCGGGCCCGTGGGGCCGGTCGGGACCTGGTTGTAGTGCTCCTCGTGCCCGCCACCCTTGCCGCCGTTGGCCTCCTGGCCGACCGGCCCACCCTTGCCGTGGTCCTCGCAGCACTGGTCGTCGCCCCCGCCGCGCGGCGGGTCGTGGTGCCCGCAACACTGGCCGTCGTCGCCTCGCCCGTCGACCGGGCGGAGCCGGCTCGTCCCCGCCAGCAGGTGAAGACGGTCCATGGAGGGAGTGATTGACGCGGTCGGCCGGCGGAACGAGCGATGGTGCAGCCCGTCACCGGAGTGGCCCACTCGAACCACGCGTTCGGACCAGCGCCCGCCGGCTCGTCCGACCAGGGAGAACCACCATCGTCGGAATACGATCAGCGACTGTGCGGCGGCTCGCCGAAATTCCCCTTCTCCGGCGCTAGACCTGCCCCCCTGCCGACCACCCCGACCACGGATCGAGAGGTACCGGTGGCCCGACCGAAGCCGTCCATCTCTCTCTGCGTGATCGTCAAGGACGAGGCCAGGGTGGCGTTGCCTGGCCCCCGTGCGCGATCCGGTGGACACCTGGGTGATCTCCGACACCGGCTCGACGGACGGCACCCAGGAGCTGATCCGCACCGCGCCGCACGGGATCCCGGGCGAGCTGCACCAGGAACCCTGGGTGAACTTCGGGCACAACCGCACGCTGAACATCCAACACGCCTACGGCAAGGCCGACTTCCTGCTGCTCATCGACGCGGACATGGTGGTCGTGCGGGACGGCGAGCTGCCCGCGCTCACGGAGCCGACTCCTATCTGCTGCGGCACGTCGCCGATCTGGAGTACCGGATCAAGCGGTTGGTCGGGGGGCGACCTCCACTGGCGCTACGAGGGTGCGACGCACGAATGCCTGACCACCGACGACCGGGACGTCTCCGCCCATCTCGCCGCGCTGGTGATCGGGCACTTCGCCGACGGCGGTTCGCGCTCCGACAAGTTCGAGCGCGACGCGCGACTGCTCCGGGCGGATCTGGACCGGGATCCCGGCAACACCCGCGCGGTCTTCCACCTCGCGCAGACCATGCGCGACCTGCGCAACACCACCGAGGCCATCGAGCTGTACAACCGCCTTGCGGGCATGGGTGGTTGGGTCGAGGGGGTCTACTACGCGCTGCTCCAGGTCGGGATCCTGAAGGCGGAGAGCGGCGACTGGCCCGGTGCGCTGGACGCCCTCGTCCGCGCCTGGGGGACCCGGCCGCAGCGCCTGGAGGCCTGCTACGAACTGGCTTCGCGGCTGCGGCCGATGGGCCGCTACCAGGTGGCGCACGTGTTCGCCCGGGCCGGCCTCGATCGCGACATGCCAGACGGCTGGCTGTTCACCCAGCCTGGGTCCACCGCTGGGGGATGTTGTTCGAGTACTCCATCACCTCCTACTGGGTCGGCGACCTGAAGGGCTCGCTGGAGGCCTACGGCCGGCTGCTGGCCCTGCCCGACCTCCCCCGCCAGTATCCTGAACAGACCACCAGGAACCGGGTGTTCGCGGTACGAGGCGCCTAGCGACCGAGGAACCGTTCGCCTCGTCGCCGCTGGCGGGCCCGATCGTGGCCCTGTCGCGCCGCAACCGCCCGGCGGCGCCTCCGCGCGGTCGGCTGACGTAGGCTCAGGGGCCATGCGCACTCTCATCGCTGGTGGACACGGTCAGATCGCCCTTCGGCTGGAGCGGTTGCTCGCCGCGCGTGGGGACGAGGTCGCGGGGATCATCCGCCGCCCGGAGCAGGCCGGGGACCTGCTCGCGGCGGGGGCCGAGCCGATCGTCTGCGACCTGGAGTCGGCCTCGGTGGCGGATGTCGCGCGGCACCTGGAGGGCGCGGACGCGGCGGTCTTCGCGGCGGGAGCCGGCCCGGGCAGTGGTGCCGCGCGGAAGGACACCGTGGACCGGGCGGCGGCGAGCCTCTTCGCGGACGCGGCCGAGGCGGCCGGCGTGCGCCGGTTCGTGGTGATCTCCGCGATGGGTGCCGACCGCGAGCCGGCCGAGGGCACGGACCCGGTCTTCGCCGCGTACCTGCGGGCGAAGGGTGCGGCGGACGCCGACGTCCGGGCCCGGCCGGGCCTGGACTGGACGATCCTGCGGCCCGGCCGGCTGACCGACGACCCGGGCACCGGGCTGGTCGCGCTGGCCGGGACGACCGGGCGCGGCGACGTCACCCGGGACGACGTGGCCGCGGTGCTGGCCGAGCTGCTGCTCGAGCCGGGCACCGCCGGGCGGACGCTGGAGCTGATCGGCGGCGAGGAGCCGGTCGCGGAGGCGGTCCGGGCCGTGGCCCGGAGGTGATGCTCAGACCGGCTGCGGCACGGTCAGGTGCTTGCCGAGCCAGCCCAGCGCCGGCGGGATCTCCCGGTTCCAGGTGTGGAAGTTGTGGCCGCCGCTGTCCAGGGTGATCGTGGAGAGCTGGGTCGGCGCCTTGAAGGCGGCGACCATCTCCTGGGTGTCCTTGTAGTTGTCCTCGTTCGGGCTGGTGGCGAGCAGCAGCGAGACCGGCGCCGCCGGGGCGTTCCGCAGTCGCCAGATCAGGTTGTTCTCCTGCTTCAGCTGCTCGCTGCCGCCGAACAGGTCACCGGTGGTCGGGTCGTTCGAGACGCTGTAGTCGGCGGAGAGCGCGATCGCCGCCCGGTAGGCGTCCGGCTTGCGCAGCGCGAACTTCAGCGCGCAGTAGCCGCCGGTGGAGTCCCCGATCACCGCGTGCGCCGAGGCATCCGGGGCGACCCGGAAAACGCTCTCGACGGCCTTCGGCAGGTCCTCGGTGAAGAAGGTCTCCACCTGCGGCCCGCCGGGGATGTCCATGCACTCGGTGTCCCGGTTGCCGACCACGGTGGGCGTCATCATCACCAGGACGGTCGGCGGCAGCTGCTTGTCCTGGATCGCCTGGAGCGTGCTGGTCGGGTACTGCATCAGCGAGATCAGCTTCTCGGCCGAGCCGGGGTAGCCGGAGAGCACCAGCGCCATCGGAAACCGCTGGTTGGCGTACGCGGGCTGGAAGTACTGCGGCGGCAGGTAGACGTAGCCGGGGTGGCTCAGGCCGGACAGCGCGCCGTGCACCTCGATCTTCTTGATCACCCCGGAGCGGTCCTCGGCCGAGCCCAGCGTGGAGTAGACCTTCTGCTGGCTGGTGACCGAGAGCGCGTTGCTCGGGGTGTGGTCCACCACCGTGCCCGGCCCGCCGGCGGTGCCGAGCAGGTCGGTCCAGGTGGTGTAGAAGCCGAAGTACGAGTTGGCGACCAGGCCCATCGCCACCAGCACCATCACCTGGGTGGCGAAGAACGCGCCGATCCGGCCGAGCAGCGCCCGCCAGCCGCGGCCGCCCAGCCTCGGCCACAGCCAGATGGTGGCGACGAAGGTGGCCACGGCCAGCAGACTGGCGATGATCTGCAGCGGGAGTCCGGTCAGCGCGAGCATTGGCTGATATTAATGGACGAAATCTGGAAGGTTTCGATCGCCCCCGAGTCTCCTGGGTACCCCGTGTGCGCCAGCTGTGCGCCTGATGAGCGCCTCCGGCGCGCCGTTGACCGGCTCGCCCGGGCGCGGGACCATGTTCAGCCACGACCGAACACCGCGCGTGGGCTCGGGTGGGACACGCACGAACCGCCGGGGGGGCGAGTCTTGCACGGTTCAGACTGTTCAGACGTTTCAGCGGCCAGACGCGCGCCCCGGTACGGCCTGCTCGCGCTGCCCGTCGCCGCCGCGTTGCTGGTCGCCGGCTGTACGTCCGGCTCGTCGGGGGCCGCGCCGGCGCCGGTCAGCCAGGCCCCGAGCCCGACGCCGACGCCGTTCGGCAGCACGCTGGCGCTCTGGCTCGACCCGGTCGACACCGCGCTCGGCCAGCTGGCCTCGGCCGGCAGCATGAACGACTTCGGCAGCGACCTCAGCACCCTCCAGCAGGCCACCTCGGCCGCCGAGCAGGGGCTGCGGCCCGGCGACGCGCCGGGACCGGTCAGCGACGCGACGAGCCGGCTGACCGCCGGACTGACCCAGCTCGACACCGATCTCTCCCAGGTGCGCAGCGACATTTCCAGCCAGAAGGTCTGCGCGCCCTCCGCCGCGCTGGTCGACACCGCCGGTTCGCAGGGCCTCCAGCAGATCTCCGGGGCGCTGCAGGACCTGGCGACGGCCGGCTACCCGGTCACCTTCGACCCGCCGCAGGCCGGTCAGCAGCAGAACCGGTCGCTGGAGAACGGCACGCTGGTCCGCGCGGGCGAGCGGGACGGCCTCGGTGAGCTGGAGGTGGACAACGGCGGCGGTTCCTCGGACGCGGTGCTCACGCTGACCCGGAACGGCAACGCCGCGTACTCGATCTACGTCGCCAAGGGCCGGACCGCCAAGCTCACCGGCGTCCGGGACGGCCACTACGACGTCTACTTCTCCGGCGGCACCGACTGGGACTCGAACGCCCGGCTGTTCACCCAGGACTGCGCCTTCACCAAGTTCGACGACGGCCTGGACTTCTCCACCACCGACACCACCTACTCGACCTGGACGCTGACCCTGCAACCGGAGGTCGGCGGCAACGCCAGCACCAGCGACGTCCCGGCGGGCTCCTACCCGGCGCCCTAGACCGACCAGGTCGGCCCCGGTTCCCGGGCGGGCTCAGCCCGCGCTGCGCGGGAAGCGCCGCTCCCAGTCCCGTTCGAACACCACCGCGCCCGCCTCCCAGCCGGTCAGCCGGTGCACGGCGGTGAACGACGTCGCGTCGCAGCTGAGCTCGGCGCTGGTCCGGAGCGTGACGTCCCAGCCCTGGTCGGGCCGCTGGAACCGGACGGTGCGCTCGGCGCGGGCGGTCGCGCTGAGCGGGTCGTCCTGCCGGATCCGGTAGCTCTCCCGGACCTCGTCGGTGCGGATCACGCCGTCCGGGTGGCTGTGCGCGCCGCCGAGGTCGGGGTCGGCCGCCAGTCGCCACTCGCCGGTCGCGAACTCGTGCGTCGCCAGTCGCTCCGGCCGCGCGTCGGTCCGGTGCGCCACCAGCACCTCCAGCGGCGCAGCCTGCTCGGGCGGCCCGAAGGTGATCGGCGCCCGCCCGATGTCGGCGGCCAGATGGCGGACGGGCAGCGTCAGCACGCCGTGCCCGGGGTCCACGCCGAACCCGGCGTCCGGCGGCTGCGGCCAGATCCAGGGCCAGTAGGCGGAGGAGAGCGCCAGCCGGATCCGGTGGCCCACCGGGAAGGCGTGCGCGATCGCCGTCAGCTCGACCTCGACCTCCTCCACCGCGCCCGGCTCCCAGGGCACCACCTGGTCCCGGCCGTGCCGGGCGGTGAGGTTGAGTACGCCCCGGGTGACCAGGGCGGACGAGCCGTCCGGCGCCACGTCGCAGAGCCGCGCCACCACCTGCCCGCGGGCGGCCGTGCCGCGCAGCCGCAGCCGCACCACGGGCCCGCCGAGGATCTCCACCCGCTCGGACAGCGGCGCGCCGTCGAAGCAGACCGACCGGCCGTCCTCGGCGCGCTGGTCGGGCGGCAGGTCGGCGGGGGAGCCGGTCGGGCACGGGCGTCCGGCGTCGATCCCGGTCTGCTGGGGCGAGCGGACCGGGACGTAGCGCTCGCCGGACGGGGTGCCGGCCGTGCGCAGGGTGTCGGCCAGGTCGTAGTGGATCTCCCGGACGTCGTCCGAGGGCCAGCCGTCCTCGCCGATCCACCGGCCGTCGCGCTCGGCGCCGGGCTCGTCGGGCGGCTCGGGCATCCAGCTGCGCAACGCGGGTTCGGCCAGCACGCCGGTGTCCAGGTCCTTGAGCCAGTGGTCCCACCAGCGCAGCGTCTCCTGGAGGAAGCCGATCGGGTGCCGCCGGTCCCGGTCCGGATAGTCGTGCGCCCAGGGGCCGATCAGGCCGCGCACCGGCGCCTCCAGCCGCTCGACCAGGCGCAGCACGGTGTCCCGGTGCGGCTCCGCCCAGCCGCCGACGGCCAGCACGGCGGCCCGGATCGCCCGGTAGTCCTCGGCGACGCTGCCGCGCCGCCAGTAGTGGTCCCGGGTCTGGTGGGCCAGCCAGCGGTGCAGCGGCGGCTCGACCGCGGCCAGCCGGGCCAGCCAGGCCTGCCGCCAGTCCGCGTCCGTGCCGGCGTACCGGGGGTCGGGCGGGGCGGCGGCCAGCGCCAGCAGCTCGGCCGAGCGGGCTGGCGGCCCCTCGGCGAGCAGCGAACCGCCGAGGTGGTGGCCGTCGTTGCGGTACCGGTCGTCGGTGGCGCAGACGGCGACCACGGCCCGCAGCGGTTCGGGGGCCAGCGCGGCGAGCTGCAGGCCGGCGGTGCCGCCTCGGCCGAGCCCGAACAGTCCCACCCGGCCGTTGCACCAGGGCTGCCGGGCCAGCCACTCGATCACCGCGACGCCGTCGGTGAGCTCGTGCGGGGCGTACTCGTCGCCGGCGAACCCGGCGGAGTTGCCGTGGCCGCGGGCGTCCACCCGCAGGCTCGCGTAGCCGTGGCCCGCGTACCAGGGGTGCCGCTCGGCGTCGCGGGTCGCCGTCCCGTCGCCGAGCCGGGCGGGCAGGTACTCCAGCAGCGCGGGCACCGGTGTCTCGGTGACGGGCCGCCAGAGCCGCGCGTGGAGTGTGCCGCCCTCGGGGAGCGGGATGCGTGGCTCCTCGCGGGTGATCCGGTTGGGGTACGAGCTCGGGTGCTGCATGCGGGCTCCGTGCGGCGGTGCGGGATGCCCGGCGGGCGGCCGGTAGAAACCGACAATAGTGGACATTTCACTGCACACGCCTGTTCGCGTGCGCGGCCTCCCGGCCGGACTCGCCATTGGCGCGTAGTTGCAAGACATTTGCAATTCGACTTGGCGGAGGGAAGGATGGCCCGGTCGCGCCGCCCCCGTACGCCCGAAAGAGGTCGCCGCCCATGAGCAGCGCGTCCGCGGCTCCCGCCGCCCGGTCCCGATGGACCGCCAGACTCACCCGTGACGAGTGGATCCGGCTGGCCGGCATGGGCGGCTTCATCCTGGCGCTGCACGTGATCGGCTGGTTCACCCTGCTGGCCGTCATCGCGCCCGAGCACTACCGGATGGGCGACCAGGTCTTCGGTGCCGGGATGGGCCTGACCGCCTACACCCTCGGCATGCGGCACGCCTTCGACGCCGACCACATAGCGGCCATCGACAACACCACCCGCAAGCTGATGGGCCAGGGCAAGCGGCCGCTCTCGGTCGGTTTCTGGTTCTCGCTCGGCCACTCGTCCATCGTCTTCGGCCTCTGCGCGCTGCTCGCCTTCGGCATCCGCTCGCTGGCCGGCGCGGTCGAGGCCGACGACTCCGCGCTGCACAAGACCACCAACCTGATCGGAACCAGCGTCTCCGGCGGCTTCCTGCTGCTGATCGGCCTGGTCAACCTGGGTGCCTTCAATGGGATCCTGAAGGTCTTCCGGAAGATGCGCGGCGGCCACTTCGACGAGGCCGAGCTGGAGCGTCAGCTCGACAAGCGCGGCCTGCTCAACCGGATCCTGGGCCGGGCCACCCGGGCGGTCAGCAAGCCCTGGCACATGTACCTGGTCGGCCTGCTGTTCGGGCTGGGCTTCGACACCGCGACCGAGGTCTCGCTGTTGGTGCTGGCCGGCGGTGCGGCGGCCTTCGCGCTGCCCTGGTACGCGCTGCTGGTGCTGCCGGTGCTGTTCGCGGCCGGGATGAGCCTGCTGGACACCATCGACGGCTCGTTCATGAACTTCGCCTACGAGTGGGCGTTCTCCAAGCCGGTCCGGAAGATCTACTACAACCTCACGGTGACCGGGCTCTCCGTGCTGGTCGCGCTGGTGATCGGCGCGATCGAGCTGATCGGGCTGCTCGCCGACCAGTACGACATCACCAGTGGCCCGATCGGCTGGATCGGCTCGCTCGACCTCAACCTGGTCGGGTACGCGATCGTCGGGCTCTTCGTGCTCACCTGGGTCGGCGCGCTGGCGTTCTGGAAGTTCGGCAAGGTCGAGCAGAAGTGGTCGGCGGGGATCCGGGAGGACGCGCCGGCCGCGGCTGCGGCTGCGACTCCCGCTCCGGCCTCGGCCTGCGCCGAAGTCGACTGAGGCTCGGCGGTCTTCCGGCCGCCGAGCGTCGACTCCGCTTCTCCATCGATTACTTGAGCGCGGCCAGGACGGCGTTCGCCATCACCTGCTCGCCGGTCGCGTTCGGGTGGAACGGTACGGCGGGCTGCTCGGGCAGCGCGCCCTCGATCCAGCGGTCGTCGGAGCAGACGTCGTGGCCCTGGGTCGGGGTGGCGGTGTCCACGTAGGTCGCGCCGTTGGCGGCGGCGGTGCTGGCCAGCATGGCGTTCAACTCGTCCAGGATGCCGTGCAGGTAGGCAACGTCCCCGACGGTGACTGGCTGCTTGCCCGCGCAGGTCGAGGCGTCCGCGGGCAGCACGGACGGGTAACCGACCAGCAGCACCTTGGCGTTGGGCGCCTTGGCGTGGATCTGCTGGAGCACGGAGGCGAGTTGGGGAGCCGCCGCGTTGATCCGGTCGACCAGGGTGTCGTCGTCGCTGTACTGCCAGGACCAGGAGAGCGTGCTCCAGTTCCAGACCCAGTGGCCGTGCTCGTAGACGTCGCGGCACGGCGTGCCGGACGGGTTGACCACCGCGCCCGCGATGCAGGTCGCGATGACGTCGCCGATGCCCAGGTCGGAGGTGCCGAGGTCGTTGCCGCCGATGCCGAGGGTGACCAGGCCGGTGCCGGCGTTCACCGCGTTGATCTGTGGGTCGTTGACCTTGATGATGGCGTCGTACTGCGACCCGGTGATGTCCTTGATCTTGGCCGCTGAGCAGGTGACATCCGTGTACGAGGAGGAATTGAGCGCGGCCGCCACCAGATGTCCGTAGTTGTGGTCCGAACGAAGGCAGAGCCCGTCCGACTGGTCGGGCACGCCGGCACCGGCGGCGTACGAGTCGCCGAGCGCGACGTAGTTGCCGTAGCCGGCGGCGGGCGCGGCGGCGGAGGCCGGGGTGGCGAGTGCGACCAGCGAGCCGGCCAGCGCGAAGCTGCCGAGGACGGTGGCGAGTTGACGGGCGGACTTCCGGGCAGGGCTGAACACGGTTCCTCCTGGGGGAGAGAAACGGGAACGGGTGGGGATGCCGAGCCGCGGCTACTGCTACTGGTTGGTAAGTTACCGTCAGGTTTCGTACGCGTCTATGGAAACAGTGGGCGAATTTCTCGCCGTTCCCCTTCGGGTGATTTCGAATTTCGCTCCGGCGTGAAGCGTTTTTAATTCCACGTCACCGTGTAGCGAAATTCGCTCCGCCCGCTCTGCCCCGAATCACCCGGTCGCCGGCAGATTGCGAGTCCGGTAGTCACGGCACCGGCCGGCCGTGGGTGACCGGAACGCCCGTTCGCAGCCCGGGCAGTTCTGGAGCGGCACGGGGATGGCCGTCGTGGTGTGCGGCCGACCCGCTGGCGGAGTCCGCCCGACCCTCCGCCTCTCCGGCCCCGGCCCCCCGCTCGGCACATCATGGGCGTACGTCCGGGTGCAGATCCTCCCGCCCGCGATCCGCTCGCGACGCCGCTCCAGGTAGCCGGCGGCCTCCAACTCCCGCAGCGCGCGGGCGATCAGGATCTCGCCCTCGCTGAAGTGCGCGCAAAGCGCCGCGATGCTGACCGGCGCGCCGTCGGGGAGGGAGAGGACGTACGTCGCCACCCCGAGCGCGATCGCGCTTCCGCCGCGCTGGGCAAGGCGGTTGGAGATCACGGTGAAGTGGGAGGTGAGACGGGTCCGGAGGTGGATCACGCCGGACGTGGGCGCGCAGGGCGCGTTAGACTCTGGAAGGTTCTGGCTTCCTCGTCATGGTCAGGCCCTCGGTCGGGAGTGCAAGTCCCGCCCGGGGGCTGTCCGCGTTCATGGGGTCGTGTGGCCGAGCGTACCTCCAGCTGACGGACCGTCCGGCCAAAGTCACCCGCGCGGGTGAACCCCTTGCCGGGAGAGTGGGCGGGAGGTTCTTTTCCCCAGTTCTTTCACTTGGAAGACCTCGTGCCCCACCGGCTCGCGGCCCACCACGACCCGGTGACGTCGGTGTCCGCCCGCGTGGGGCGGCTATTCGACCAGTGCCTGGGTGCCGAGGACGGCGAGGAGTGCGAGCCGTTCGGCGTCCTCGGTGCCGGGCTCGGCCGTGTAGACCACGATGCGCAGGTCGCCGCCCGCGACGCTGAGCACGTCGCAGTCCAGTGTCAGGGCGCCCACCTGCGGGTGGTCGACGGTCTTGCGCGCCGCGTCGTGCCGGCCCACGGCTCCGGAATCCCACAGCTCGGCGAACCGGCTGCTGTTCGCGCGCAGTTCCGCGACCAGACGTCGCAGCCGCTGGTCCGCCGGATACCGGCTCGCCGTCGCGCGTAGCCCGCTGACCTGCGCGATGTCGAGGGCGCGTTGGGACTGCGGGGTGTGGCGGACGCGGCTGCCCGAGCGGAGGAAGTTGCGCCACACCGCGTTGCGCTCGTTGCCGCGCTGCTCACCCATCAACGCCGTGTACGGCGGGTTGGCCAGCAGCAACGTCCACGCCGCGTCGAAGACCGCGACGGGCGTCCCGGTCAGCCTGTCCAGCATCCGCTGGACGCTCGGCGTGATGTAGGCGGGCACGGTGCCCTGGCCCGGTGGCACGAGCCCGGCGACGTTGAACAGATGCTCGCGCTCGGCTCCGGACAAGCGCAGGGCCCGGCCCAGGGCCTCGACGACCTGTTCCGACGGGCTGGTCGCCCGGCCCTGTTCGAGGCGGGTGACGTAGTCGACCGAGATCCCGGCCAGCAGGGCGAGCTCCTCGCGGCGCAGTCCGGGGACGCGCCGATGGCCGCCGACGGGTAGCCCGGCCGCCTCCGGGGAGACCCGGTCGCGCCAGCGCCGCACCGTGTGCCCGAACTCCTTGCTCGCCATGACACCACTCTGCACCGCCCCGCTCCGCTCTTCCTGGTACTGACAGTCCCAGGAAGACCGGACGCCTGGCTGACCGCGTGACTCCGCCGCATCGTGGAGGCATGACAACGACACTGATCACTGGAGCGAACAAGGGTCTCGGCTTCGAGACCGCCCGCCGACTCATCGCCGCGGGTCACACCGTCTACGTCGGAAGCCGGGACGTCGAGCGTGGCCGCCGGGCCGCCGAGCGGCTTGGGGCGCGGGTCGTCCAGCTCGACGTCACCGACGACGCGTCAGTGGCGGCCGCGGTGAAGACCGTCGAGGCCGACGGCGGGCTGGACGTGCTGATCAACAACGCGGGCATCGAAGCGGAGCGGGGTGACGACAACGTCGTGATCGGCGCCGCGGGCCTGACCGCCGACGTGATGCGCAGGACGTTCGAGACGAACGTCTTCGGCATGGTGCGCGTCACCCACGCGTTCCTCCCGCTGCTGCGGCGTTCGGCCGCGCCTGTCGTGGTCAACGTCAGCAGCGGCCTGGGCTCGCTGACCTGGGTCACCACCCCGGACACACTGGCGTACGCCTACCCGGGCGTCGCCTACCCGGCGTCGAAGACCGCGGTCAACATGCTCACCGTGCAGTACGCGAAGGCGTTCCCGACCATGCGGATCAACGCGGTGGAGCCCGGCTACACCGCGACGGACCTCAACGGGAACTCGGGCACGCAGACCGTCGAGGAGGGTGCCGAGATCATCGTGCGGATGGCCCAGGTGGACCCGGCCGGCCCCACCGGAGGCTACTTCGACGCCGAAGGCCCGCTGCCCTGGTAGCGATCCGATGGATATGTCGGCCCCGCCGCCGGCCGCCGTCGCGGGGTCTCGGCCCGGTCGGCGCCCGTGAAGGCCGACCGCCCGCCACCGCCCGTGCCCGACCGTCAACCCCCAGTTGACGGCGGGTGGCGTGGGACGCAGTATCGACCCCACTGTCGGGGTGGCTCTGGAGGATTGGCGCATGGCGCTCGATGCCGACGTGATCGTGATCGGGGCGGGGCTCGCCGGGCTGGCGGCCACGGTTGAACTGGCCGAGGCGGGACGGCGGGTGATCCTGCTGGACCAGGAGCCGGCCGCCTCGTTGGGCGGGCAGGCGCACTGGTCGTTCGGTGGCCTGTTCCTGGTCGACTCGCCCGAGCAGCGCCGGTTGCGGATCCGTGACTCGTGCGAACTCGCCTGGCAGGACTGGCAGGGCACGGCCGGCTTCGACCGCACCGAGGACCACTGGCCGAGCCAGTGGGCCCGCGCCTACGTCGAGTTCGCGGCCGGTGAGAAGCGCGCCTGGCTGCGCGCGCTGGGCGTGCGGCTCTTCCCGGCGGTCGGCTGGGCCGAGCGCGGCGGGTCGCTGGCCAGCGGGCCGGGCAACTCGGTGCCGCGCTTCCACATCACCTGGGGGACCGGCCCGGGCCTGGTCGAGCCGTTCGCCCATCGGGTCCGCGCGGCCGCCGCCAAGGGGCTGGTCGAGCTGCGGTTCCGGCACCGGGTCACCGGGCTGGCCGCCACCGCCGGGTTGACGGACACCGTCTCCGGCGAGGTGCTGGTGCCCAGCGGGGCCGAGCGCGGCACCGCGTCCTCACGCGAGGTGGCCGGCGCCTTCGAACTGCGGGCGCAGGCGGTGATCGTCACCTCCGGCGGCATCGGCGGCAACCACGAACTGGTCCGCAAGGCCTGGCCGGCCCGGCTCGGCGCGCCGCCCGAGCGGCTGCTCTCCGGGGTCCCCGCGCACGTGGACGGGCTGATGCTCGGAGTCGCCGAGCGGGCCGGTGCCCACCTGGTCAACGGCGACCGGATGTGGCACTACACCGAGGGCATCGAGAACTGGAACCCGATCTGGGCCCGGCACGGCATCCGGATCCTGCCCGGCCCTTCCTCGCTCTGGCTGGACGCCCGCGGGCGGCGGCTGCCGGTGCCGCTCTTTCCCGGCTTCGACACCCTGGGCACCCTCGAACACATCATGACCACCGGGTACGACCACACCTGGTTCGTGCTCACCCAGAAGATCATCGAGAAGGAGTTCGCGCTCTCCGGCTCCGAGCAGAACCCCGACCTGACCGGCCGCAGCGTCCGCGACGTACTGGGCCGGGCGCTGCCCGGTGCCCCGGCCCCGGTCGAGGCGTTCAAGCGGTACGGCGCGGACTTCGTGGTCGCCCGCGAGCTGTCGGCGCTGGTCCGCGGGATGAACGCCCGGACCGGGCAGGCGCTGCTCGACGAGGCGGCGGTGCGCCGCGAGATCGAGGCGCGCGACCGCGAGCTGGCCAATCCGTTCAGCAAGGACCTGCAGGTGACGGCGATCCACGGGGCCCGCCGCTACCTGGGTGACCGGCTGATCCGCACCGCCACCCCGCACCGGCTGCTCGACCCCGAGGCCGGGCCGCTGATCGCGGTGCGGCTGAACATCCTGACCCGCAAGTCGCTGGGCGGGCTGGAGACCGACCTCTCGGCGCGGGTGCTGCGCCCGGACGGCGGGGTGCTGGCGGGCGTCTACGCGGCGGGGGAGGCGGCAGGTTTCGGCGGCGGTGGGATGCACGGCTACCGCTCGCTGGAGGGCACCTTCCTCGGCGGCTGCCTGTTCTCGGGCCGCACGGCGGGCCGGGCGGCGGCGCTGGCCACCGCCTGAACTAGGGTCGGTCCGGCAGGCCGAGGCGGAGGTGCTCCACGTGGTAGACCGCCTGGTCGAGCAGCTGGGCCACGTGGTTGTCGTGCAGCGAGTAGACCACCGACCGGCCGCGTCGCTCACCGACCACCAGGCCGAGGTTGCGCAGCAGGCGCAGCTGGTGGGAGCAGGCCGACTGCTCCATCCCCACCGCGCCGGCCAGCTCGGTGGCGGCCCGCGGTCCCTCCCGCAGCTCGGCCAGGATCAGCAGCCGGGACGGGGTCGCCAGGGCCTGCAGGGTGCTCGCCACCCGTGCGACGTTGGCCGCGTCCAGGCGCATCCGAGGCACGGCGTTCTCTTCGGTGGTCGCGACTCCATGGCCCATGGCGGCATCCTACGTGTGTTGAGCTGATGAACGACCGCCGCCGAGCAGGCAACGCCCGGTGGCGGTCGCCCGTGTCCGAGGAGACGCCGATGAGCCGCCGCAGCAGCCGTGACCTACCCACTCCGCAGGACTCGCCCTGCACGGTGACGGTCTGCCGGGGCTGCTGCTGCGGCACGGAGGCCAAGCACCCGGGCGTCGACCACACCGGGCAGCTGGCCCGGCTGAAGGAGCGGGTCGGCGGCGACGGCCGGGTGCGCGCGGTGCCCTGCCTGGACGCCTGCGCCCACTCCAACGTGGTGGTGGTCAGTCCGTCGGCCGAGGGGCGCCGGGCCGGCGGGCGGCCGGTCTGGCTGGGCTGGGTGCTGCAGGACGACATGGTCGAGGAGATCGCCGACTGGGTCCGGGCCGGCGGCCCGGGGCTGGCGGAGCCGCCGGGCACCCTGGACCTCCAGGAGTTCACGGTCTCCCGGCGGGTGCGCGAGGGCCTGTCGGGGTGACGGATCGTCAAGGTGTCGGCTGGCCGGGGGAGGGAGCGTCACCGACGCGTACCCGGCCGTTCACCACGGTGGTCTTGTCGTTCGCCACCGGCTGCTGATTGGGTCGGCGCCATGGATATCCCGAACATGGGCGTGCCCGAGCGACTCGCCGCCCGGATGAGCATGGCCGAGCAGCATGAGTACCTGCGCAGCCGGTTCTCCCGGCGGAAGGCGCTGCGCGCCGGTGCGATCACCGTCGGCGCCCTGGCGGTGGGCGGGGCGATCAACAGCGGTACGGCGTACGCCGCGTCCGCCGCCGGGCCGACCCTGGTCACCGACCGGGCCTCCTCGGCCGTGGACGGCTCGCGGGTCGTCCCGGTCGGCCGTCACCTTCAGTTCGGCGCCGAGCCGGAGAGCGAGTTCCGGATCTCCTGGCAGGTGCCGGTGCCGGTGAAGACGCCCTTCGTGCGCTACGGCCGCACCCCGTGGGACCTGGAGTGCGAGGTCCAGGCGGAGATCCGCTCGCTGCACACGCCGGCGCTGGTCCCGGGTCAGACCCCGCTGGACCAGTACTACGTGCACGCGGCGCTGGAGGACCTGGAGCCCGACACCACGTACTACTACGGCGTGGGCCACCAGGGCTTCGACCCGACGCGCCAGCAGGCCATCTCCTCGCTCGGCACCTTCCGCACCGCGCCCTCGCGCGACCACCGCTGGGGCAGGGTCTACCAGCCGTTCACCTTCACCGCCTTCGGCGACCAGGGCGTCAGCGTTCACGCCGCCAACAACGACAACGTGATCCTGGCCCAGCAGCCCGCCTTCCACCTGCACGCCGGCGACATCTGCTACGCCGACCCGGACGGCCAGGGCCTGGACGCCGACAAGGTCGACTACAACGCGAAGACCTGGGACGCGTTCCTGGTCCAGACCGAGCCGATCGCCTCGAAGATCCCGTGGATGGTCGCCTACGGCAACCACGACATGGAGGCCTGGTACTCGCACAACGGCTACGGCGGCGAGGACAGCCGCTGGTTCCTGCCGGGCAACGGCCCGGAGCCGCGCAAGGCCCCCGGCGTCTACGCCTTCCGCTACGGCAACGTCGGCGTCGTCTCGCTGGACGCCAACGACGTCTCGTACGAGATCCCGGCCAACCTGGGCCTCACCGCGGGCCGCCAGACCAAGTGGCTGGAACGCACCCTCAAGGACCTCCGCGGCGACGAGACCGTCGACTTCGTGGTGGTCTTCTTCCACCACTGCGCCTTCTCGACCACCACCGCCCACGCCTCCGAGGGCGGGGTGCGCGAGGCCTGGGTGCCGCTGTTCGAGAAGTACCGGGTGGACCTGGTGATCAACGGTCACAACCACGTCTACGAGCGGACCGACGCGATCCTCGGCAACAAGGTCTCCAGGGCGGTCCCGAGCGGCGCCACCCTGGAGCCGGCGAAGGACGGCGTGGTCTACGTGACCGCGGGCGCCGCCGGCCGCAGCCTCTACTCCTTCGGCGCGCCGCAGAGCTACGAGGGCCACGAGGACCGGGTCGACGAGATCCAGACCTTCTACAACGCCAGGGGTCAGACCAGGGTCGCCGAGACGGTCGAGTGGTCCCGGGTCCGCTACCTGGGCTACTCGTTCATCAAGGTCGACGTCACCCCGGCGCGGCTGGGCCAGCAGTCCTCGATGAAGGTCACCGCGCTGACCGAGACCGGGCAACGGATCGACCACTACACCATCGTGCGCACGGTGGGCGAGGGCTGGGACAGCGGCTCGGACGACGACGGCGAGGGCGGCGGCTGGGGCTGGTGAGCCCGCGCCGACGCGCTGGTGGTCCGGGGCTGGCGCCCTGGTGATCCGGCCGATGACCGACGCCCGCTGACGGACGGGCGTCATGGGCGGTCCCTCGGGAGAGAATCTTCCCGGGGGGCCGTTCGGCTCCTCACAGAGGTCGCAGAAAGGGCACCACCGGATGTCACAGCAGGTCAGGGGAGTCATCGCACCGGGCAAGGGCGAGCCGGTGCGGGTGGAGACGATCGTGGTGCCCGATCCGGGACCGGGTGAGGCGGTGGTCAAGGTCCAGGCCTGCGGCGTCTGCCACACCGACCTGCACTACCGGGAGGGCGGGATCAACGACGACTTCCCGTTCCTGCTCGGCCACGAGGCGGCCGGTCTGGTGGAGAGCGTCGGCGAGGGCGTCACCGAGGTCGCCCCGGGCGACTTCGTGATCCTCAACTGGCGTGCGGTCTGCGGGCAGTGCCGGGCCTGTCGGCGCGGCCGGCCGCAGTACTGCTTCGCCACCCACAACGCCAAGCAGTCGATGACCCTGTTGGACGGCACCAAGCTCTCGCCGGCGCTGGGCATCGGTGCCTTCGCGGAGAAGACCCTGGTCGCCGCCGGGCAGTGCACCAAGGTCGACCCGGCCGCCTCGCCGGCTGCGGCCGGCCTGCTGGGCTGCGGGGTGATGGCCGGCCTCGGCGCCGCCGTCAACACCGGCGGGGTCGGGCGGGGCGACAGCGTCGCGGTGATCGGCTGCGGTGGCGTGGGCAACGCGGCCGTGCTGGGCGCCCGCCTCGCCGGCGCGGCGAAGATCATCGCGGTGGACGTCGACCCGCGGAAGCTGAACCGGGCGAGCGCGCTCGGGGCCACCCACACGGTGGACTCCTCGAAGAGCGACCCGGTCGAGGAGGTCAGGGCGCTGACCGGTGGTCACGGCGCCGACGTGGTGATCGAGGCGGTCGGCCGCCCGGAGACCTACAAGCAGGCCTTCTACGCCCGTGACCTGGCCGGCACGGTGGTGCTGGTGGGCGTGCCGACCCCCGAGATGACCCTGGAGCTGCCGCTGCTGGACGTCTTCGGCCGCGGTGGCGCGCTGAAGTCCTCCTGGTACGGCGACTGCCTGCCCTCGCGCGACTTCCCGATGCTGATCGACCTCTACCTCCAGGGCCGCCTCGACCTGGACGCCTTCGTCACCGAGACGATCGCCCTGGACGAGGTCGAGCAGGCCTTCGACCGGATGCACGGCGGCGACGTGCTGCGTTCGGTGGTGGTGTTCTGATGCAGGTCATGCCTCCCGAGCCGGAGATCGAACGCCTGGTCACCGCCGGCACCTTCACCCTGGACGGCGGCAGCTGGGAGGTGGAGAACAACGTCTGGATCATCGCCAACGACCGCGAGGCCGTGGTGATCGACCCCGCGCACGACGCCGAGGCCATCGCGACGGCGGTCGGCGACCGGCGGCTGCTGGCGATCGTCTGCACGCACGCCCACAACGACCACGTGAACGGCGCGCCGGCGCTGGCCGCGCTCACCGGCGCGCCGATCCTGCTGCACCCGGACGACCTGCCGCTGTGGAAGCAGGCCCACCCGGGCGACAGCCCCGACGAGGACCTGAGGGACGGTCAGCGACTCGTCGTCGGCGGGATCTACCTGCACGTCCGGCACACCCCCGGGCACAGCCCCGGCAGCGTCAGCCTGTACGTGCCGGCGCTGGACGCGGTGTTCACCGGGGACACCCTGTTCAAGGGCGGGCCGGGGGCGACCGGGCGGTCGTTCTCGGACTTCCCGACCATCATCCGCTCGATCCGCGAGCGGCTGCTCGACCTGCCGCCGGAGACCGTGGTGTACACCGGGCACGGTGAAACCACCACGATCGGCGCGGAGGCTCCGGACCTGCCGGACTGGATCGCCCGCGGGCACTGAGGTGGCGGGGCCCGGGCGGTGCGGTCCGCCCGGGCCCTGGGTTCACAGCGCGGCGAGTTGGGTGGTGAGGGTGTCGCTGTGCTGGAAGGTCAGGCCGGCCAGCGCGACGTGCTTCCAGCGGACCGTGCCGTCGGCGTCGAGGATGAAGACCGAGCGGCGCAGACCCAGGCCGGGTACCGCGATGCCGTAGGCCTTGGTGACCGTGCGCTCGGTGTCGGCGAGCAGCGGGAAGCCGAGCCGGTGCTTGCGCGCGAAGCGCTCGTGGCTGTCGAGGTCCTGCGGGCTGATGCCCCAGACCGTGGCACCGAGGCCCTTGAAGCGGTCCAGGTCGGAGGTGTACGAGCAGAGCTGCTTGGTGCAGACGGCGGTGTCGTCGCCCGGGTAGAAGACCAGCACGAGCGGGGCACCGGCCGCGTCGGCGAGCCGGTAGTCGCGGCGGTCGGCGGTGCCGCCCTCGCTGTCGCCGTCGAGGATGAGGCCGGGGAGGGTGAAGTCGGGGGCGGGCGAGCCGACCTCGGGGGACTTGGCCATCGGGGGAACCCTTCGTGGGCTGTAATGGATAGAACGTTCGTTCTTCCGATGTGCCGAATCGTAGCCCGGCGGCGGTGCCGGCGCCAGCACCACGGTCGGGGCCGGGCGCTCGTGCAGTACGGTCGGGGACGTGAGTACGTCTGCCGCCGCCAGCGCTTCCGCCGACGCCCCGCCCGTCCCTCGCCGGTCCGCGGCCCGCGAGCGCGTACTCGCGGCCGCCACCCGGCTGTTCTACGCCGAGGGGATCCACGCCGTGGGCGTGGACCGGATCATCACCGAGGCCGGCGTCACCCGGGCCACCTTCTACCGGCACTTCCCGGGCAAGGAGGACCTGGTCCGCTCGTACGTCGAGGAGTGGGACGCCCGGGTGCGTGCCGAGGCGGCCACCGTGCTGGCCCGGCTGACGGCGGAACAGGTGCTGCCGGCGCTGGTCGCCCGGCTGGCCGAGGAGATGTGTGGGCCGGGCTTCCGAGGCTGCCCGTTCATCAACGCCGCGGCCGAGTACCCGGAGGCCGACCACCCGGTGACCCTCGCCATCGCCGCGCACCGGCAGTGGTTCCGCGGCCTGCTGGCGCGCCTGCTCGCCGTGACCGGCCTGCCGGTGGAGGCGGCCGAGCAGCGCGCCGACGAGCTGGTGCTGCTGCGCGACGGCGCGATGGTCGGCGCCGCGCTGGGCGCCCCGACGCCGGTGGCCGCGACTCTGGAACGCGCGGTGCGGAAACTGCTCGGGGCCGGTTAGCGCCTGGAGCCGGGCCGGGGTCGTAAGCTCGCCGGTCATGACCGTGACGCGTTCCGCCCTGCTCTTCGTGCTCGCCGCCCTGTTGGAGATCGGGGGTGCCTGGCTGGTCTGGCAGGGCGTCCGCGAACACCGGGGCTGGGCGTGGATCGGCGTGGGCGTGGTGGCCCTCGGCGCCTACGGTTTCGTGGCGACCCTCCAGCCCGACAGCCACTTCGGCCGGGTACTGGCCGCCTACGGCGGCGTGTTCGTGGCCGGCTCGCTGCTGTGGGGCGTGCTGGTCGACGGCTTCCGCCCGAGCCGGTACGACGTGATCGGCGCGGTGATCTGCCTGGCGGGGGTGGCGGTGATCATGTACGGGCCGCGGGGGCGGTAGGGGTGGGTGCCCCTGGCGCCGGCGGTGGTGGGGTGCTGGGATGCGGTTGGCGGTGCGGTGGCGCAGGGTCGAGGCATGAGCGGTGTGATCGTGCTGATGGAGTTGGAGCCGAGTACCGAGGTGCTCAGCGGCGGCGAGGTCGACGTGGGGGCGCGGATCCGGTGGGTGCATGCCGCCCCGGCGGATCCGGAGGTGCCGGAGGACCCCGGACCGCTGACCTTCTGCGGCATCGACACCGGGCCGCTGGAGCGGGAGCCGTACGCCCCCGCCGCACCTGGTGACCCCTGGTACCCGCCCTCGCAGCGCACGCGCCGCTGCCGAGACTGCGAGGCCGCGCTGCGTGCGCGGTGAGGGGGTGGGGTGGCGGGAGCGGTCGGTGGTGGGGGCACGGGCGGACCGCGGGCCCCGGGTGGGGCACGCGGTCCGCGTGGGCGTGGGGCGGGCGGGTCAGGGGGCGGAGGTCAGGGTGCGGGGCTGGGGGACGAGGAGGTCGGCGAGCCGGGCGGCCGAGGTGCCCAGGCCGGTCGGGCCGCCGATCGGGGCCGGGGGGACCGGCCGCGTGGTGCCCGCGAGGGTGGCCGGGCCGCCCGGGGGCTGGGTGCCGGCCGGGCTGCCGCCCGAGGATGAGGGCGAGCCGGGGAACGCGGCGGCGGCCGCGCCGATGAGCGCACCCGCGACGGAGGCCGCGCCGGGCGGCGCCGCCAGGTCCGAGAACGGTCCGGAGGCGGTGAGCGCGCCGCCCACCGGCCCGGCCGGGACCCGGCCGGGCGGGCGGAACCGCGGCGAGGGCTGGTGCTCCAGGTAGGCCTCGCCGTACCGCAGGCAGTCGCGGTGCCAGACGTAGATGCCGGACAGCCAGTCCTGCAAGTCCGACACGTAGTTCCCGACGGCCGCGCGGGCGGCCGGGTCGAGGTCGAAGTCCTCCAGGAGCTGCGGGAGTTCGTGCGCCGCGATGTGCTGGAACTGTCGCATCCGGGACGTCATCAGATCGTTGACGACGGCCGCCGCCTGCGGGATGTCGCAGTTCAGGAAGGACTGCACCACCAGCACGGCGTTGTGCAGCTCGCCCTCGAACTGGATCTCCTTCTGGAACGAGAACATGTCGTTGAGAAGGCAGGCGTAGTCCGCGGCGGAGTTCTCCAGCGCGACCATCGGGCCGGCCCGGAACACCTCCTCCGGCACCGCGTTCGCCCGGGCGATCCGGCACAGACTCATGGTGAGGTCGGAGCCGAAGGTCTTGCGGCGCATCTCGATGTAGTCGACCGGGTCGGGGATCCGGTGCTGGGCCTGGTTGGCGAGTTCCCAGAGCCAGCTGGCCGTCATGTCCTCGACCGAGGCGCGGAACTGCTGCCGGGCACGCGGTGTCATCGCACCGGCCGTGCGGGCCCAGAGGTCGGCCAGGCCGCGTTCCAACGCCGTGGCGGCCGTGGCCGCCTGGGGGTCGCCGGGCCGCGCGTCGAGCGGCATCTGCGCGGCGAGCCGCTCCACGCAGAGCCGCGCACCGGTCAGGTCGCGTGAGTAGCCGAAGGCGCGGACGAGGTAGTCGTCGCCGTAGGTGCCCCAGACCAGCCAGTCGCTGGTCAGGGCGAGCTTGTCGGGGGTGGCGTCCGGGTCGATGCCGGCCGCGCAGAGCGGCAGGTCGTACTGGATGAGCTGCTCCTCGGTCCAGACGCCGGAGCTGAGGTCGCCGGGCTGCTCGTCCAGCAGGCCCGTCTCCCTGGCCCAGCCGCGGACATGGCGCCGCGAGGACTCCAGGTGCGGGCTGAGCCGGGGCGTGAACGGCAGGTAGAAGTCGGGCAGCGGGAGCGGGCCCACCTGCTGGTAGGGGACGTGGGTGAAGTTGCGCGGCCCGCCGGGCGAGGCCAGACCGAGCGAGCGCACCAGGTTGGCCGCCGAGGCCCCCAACCCGCCCGGGAGCAGGGCGAGTCCACCGAACGCGGAGTCGGCCCCGCGGGCTCCCGCGCCCGGTTGACCGTTCATGTAGCGGCTGGAGCGCATGTGCCATTCGTGGCCACCGGACTGCCAGTCCTGCAGCCCCTTGACGTATGCCAGCACGTCCGCGCAGGCCTTCGGATCGAGGCCGAACTCGGCGAACAGCGGGGGGAGTTCGGTCACCACGGTGTTCTCGAACTGGCGCAGCCGGGAGGTCAGGATCTCGTTGACCGCGTCGGCGGCCCGCTGCGTGGTGTAGCCGAGGAAGGTCTCCAGCACCAGTACGCCGTTGCTGAGTTCGCCCTCCTCCTCGGTCTCCCGCTGGTAGGAGAAGAGGTCGTTGCGCAGGTGCACGCCGTCCGCGAAGGTGTCCCGGAGGACCCGCAGCGGACGGCTGCCGGCGACCACCGCGGGGACCTCGGCGCCCACGGCGTGCTCGACCAGCCCGGCGGACCAGGGCGCGCCGCCGACCTTGCGGCGCATCTCGATGTACTCGACCGGGTTGGGGATCCGGCCGGCGTTGATGTTGGACAGCTCCCAGAGCGACTCGTTGAGCAGGTGCTCGGTGCTCTCACGGAACCGGGCCCGCCAGTCCAGCGACATGCTGGGGACCGTCCGGGCCCAGAGGTCGGCGAGGCCGGCCTCCACCGGGTTGGTCGGTTCGGGAAAGCCGTCGGCGAGGTCCATCGGCATGAACGCGGCCAGCCGGTCCAGGTAGGCCTTGCCGCCGGCGCGGTCCTGGCTGCGTTTGAAGGTCTCCAGGAAGTGGTCGTCGAAGAAGAACACCCAGACGTACCAGTCGGTCACCAGGGCGAGCTCGGCCGCGTCCGTGTCGGGGTGGGTGTAGGCGCAGAGCAGGGCGTAGTCGTGCGACTCCAGGTCGTGGGTGTCCCAGACGCCGGAGCCCTCCAGCATGCCCATCGCGCGGGCCCACGTCCTGGTGTGCGTCCGGGCGCTCTCCAGGTGCGGGTTGAGGCGCGCCGGGTGCGGCAGGTAGAACTCGGGCAGTTCGAAGGGTTGTGCGGTCGAAGCTTTCGAAGGCGTCGAAGGTCCTGTGGTCACTGTGGCCCCCCAGCGTGGTCGCTCGCGGGTGACCGTCGGCGCGGCACCCGGACCGGTGGCGCGCACGGCCCGGGTGCGGACCCGGGCCGTGCGACCGGCCCTGCCCAGTCTCGGCAGGAGGCTCCGGGACGTACAGCCGCGTGTGGCAGCGCGGGCCCGGCGTGCGGCCGGGGCTGCACGGGATCTTTCGAGCGAAGATCCACCGAATGCCTGCGCGCCGGGGGAGGACCGGCTAGGACTACTGCCGGTAGGTGGTCAGGAAGCGGCCGATCCGGCTGATCGCGGTCTCCAGGTCGTCCGCCCGGGGCAGCGTGACGAAGCGGAAGTGGTCCGGGCGCGGCCAGTTGAAGCCGGTGCCCTGGACGATGTGGATCTTCTCGCGGAGCAGCAGGTCCAGCACGAACCGCTCGTCGTCGTGGATCTCGTGCACCGCCGGATCCAGCTTGGCGAACGCGTACAGCGCGCCCTTCGGCTTGACGCAGCTGACCCCCGGCAGCTCGTTCAGCGCCCGCCAGGCGACGTCGCGCTGCTCGGTCAGCCGGCCGTTCGGCAGGGTGAGGTCGTGGATGGACTGGTGCCCGCCGAGCGCCGCCTGGACCGCGTACTGCGCCGGGACGTTCGGGCAGAGCCGCATCCCGGCCAGCATGGTGAGCCCCTCCAGGTAGTCCCTGGCGTGCTCCTTCGGACCGGACACCACCAGCCAGCCGCTGCGGAACCCGGCCACCCGGTAGGACTTGGAGAGCCCGTTGAAGGTGAGGGTCAGCACGTCGTCGGAGAGCGCGGCCAGGCAGTGGTGCTCGGTGCCGTCGTAGAGGATCTTGTCGTAGATCTCGTCCGCGAACACCACCAGACCGTGTCGGCGGGCCAGGTCCAGGATCCCCTCCAGCAGCTCCTTCGGGTAGACCGCGCCGGTCGGGTTGTTGGGGTTGATGACGACGATGGCCTTGGTCCGGTGGTTGATCTTGGCGGCGATGTCGGCCAGGTCCGGGTACCACTCGGCCTCCTCGTCGCAGAGGTAGTGCACCGGCTTGCCCCCGGCGAACCGGACCACCGCCGTCCAAAGCGGGTAGTCCGGGGCGGGCACCAGCACCTCGTCACCGTCGTCCACCAGGGCCTGCACGGCCATCGGGATCAGCTCGGAGACGCCGTTGCCGAGGTAGACGTCGTTGACGCCGACCCCGGGTACCCCGCGCTGCTGGTAGTACTGCACCACGGCCCGGCGGGCGGGCATGATCCCGCGCGAGTCGCTGTAGCCGTGCGCCTGGGGGAGATGGCGGATGACGTCCTGCAGGATCTCGGCGGGCGCCTCGAAGCCGAAGGCGGCCGGGTTGCCGGTGTTCAGTCGCAGCACGCTGTGGCCGGCCTCCTCCAGGGCGTTCGCCTGGTCGACCACCGGACCGCGGATCTCGTAGCAGACGCCCGAGAGCTTGCTGGACTGGCGATACTCCATTGCTGCGGCCTCCCGACCCTCACCCACGCTGGTGCTTTGTTCTACCAAGTAAGCGCTTGGAAAGTCCAACCTTTTGGCTATGCTGATCGCCATGTCACGTCAGTCACGCCGAAGCTACGACCAGTACTGCGCCGTCGCCCGGGCCCTGGACGCGGTGGGGGAGCGCTGGAGCCTCCTGATCGTCCGTGAACTGCTGGGCGGGCCGCGCCGCTACACCGATCTGCACGCGGACCTGCCGGGAGTGAGCACCGACATCCTGGCGGCCCGGCTGAAGCAGCTGGAGGCCGAGGGCGTGCTGCAACGGCGGCGGATGGAACCACCCGCACGGGGGATGGTCTACGAGTTGACGGCGCGTGGGGAGGCGCTGCGCGCGGTGGTGGCGGCGCTCGGGGAGTGGGGGATGGACGCGCTCGGCGCGCCCCGGCCGACGGACGCGGTGCGCGGGCACTGGGTGACGGTGACGCACGAGCCCGTCGGCTGAGGCCGGCGCCGGTCAGCCGGTCGTCGGGCGGCCGATCGGTCCGCCCCGGGGACGGGGTCAAGGCGAGAGCGACGGTGCCCGGTGGATGCCGAACTCGTGCCGGAGCGCCGAACGCGCCGCCAGGTACCCGCACATGCCGTGCACGCCGGGCCCCGGCGGGGTGGCGGCGGAGCAGAGGTACACCCCGGGCAGGGCGGTGCGGTACGGGTCCCAGCGGGGTACCGGCCGCAGCACGGACTGCCGCAGCGTGATCGCCCCGGCGGAGATGTCGCCGCCGACGTAGTTCGGGTTGTACCGCTCCAACGCGGCCGCGCTGCACGCCTGTCGGGCGATGACGGTGTCGGCGAACCCGGGCGCGTACCGCTCGATCGACGCCGTCACCAGCTCCGCCGGATCCGTGGGGTCGCCGTTCGGCACGTGCGCGTACGCCCACACCGGACGGGCCCCGCCGGCCGCCCGCCCCGGGTCGGTCGCCGCCGGGTCGACCACCAGCACGAACGGCCGTCCGCCGGGCAGCCCCCGGGCGACCCGGGTCTCCTGCCGGAACACCTCGCGCTGGGTGCCGCCGAGGTGCACCGTGCCGGCCCGGCCCACCCGAGGATCGGCCCAGGGGATCGGCGCCGAGACCAGGAAGTCGACCTTGGCGGCCCCGGGCCCGTACCGGAACGCGCGCAGGGCGCGCCGGTAGCGCTCGGGCAGCAGCGCTCCCGACACCCGCAGGAACTCCGTCGGCCCGAGATCCAGCAGCACCGCCCGGGCGCCGCGCAGTTCGCGCAGGTCGGCGACCCGGCGCCCGGTGGTGATCCGCCCGCCGTGCGCCGTCAGGTCCGCGGCCATCACCCGGGCGATCCGGTCGCTGCCGCCGCGCACCAGCGGCCAGCCGGTGCCGTGCGCCAGGTGACCCAGCAGCAGCGCCACCGCGGCACCGGTCGGCGAGGGCAGCCGGCCGACGGCGTGCGCGGCGACGCCGGCCAGCAGCGCCGGGGCCTGCTCGCCGGCGAACTGGTGGCGGGCGAGCGGCGTGCCGACGGTGGGGAGCCGCGCCGCCAGCAGCAGCGCGGCCACCGGGTCCGCCGGCAGGCTCCGCTGGCCGGACAGCATCAGGTCGACCAGCCCGCGGCTGTGCAGCAGCAGCGGCTCCATCAGGGCGCGCCAGCGCCGTCCGTCCGGTCCGAGCTCCGCGCAGGTCCGGCGCAGGCTCCGGTAGGCGAGCCCGGCCCGCCCGCCCGGGAGCGGGTGGGCGTAGCTCAGCTCCGGCACCAGCAGGTCGACGCCGCGCGCGGCCAGGTCGAACTCGCGCAGGAACCGGGACGCCCGGGCCATCGGGTGGGCGGTCGAGCAGAGGTCGTGCCGCACGTCGGGGCGGAAGAGCGCGGCCGACCGCAGCCCGCCGCCGACCTCCGGTGCCGCCTCGTGGAGCTCGACCGCGAGCCCGGCCCGGGCCATGGTGATCGCGGCGGCCAGACCGTTCGGTCCGGATCCGACCACCGCGACGTCCGGCCGGCCGTCCGTCATGGTCCGCGCTCCTCTCGACGGTCACAGTGATCATCCCGCCACCGGGTGCGCGGCGCACCCCGGTCGATCCGGGGCGCCGCCGCGCGCGTAGCATCGTGCCGCCATGGACGAGACCACCGCCCCCACCCGCTTCGCGAGCTACGTCGCCCTCGGTGACTCCTTCACCGAGGGCATGTGCGACGAGCTGCTCCCGGACGGCCACTACCGCGGCTGGGCCGACCGGCTCGCCGCCGCGCTGGCCGCCGAGGGCGGCGGATCCGGCCTCAGGTACGCCAATCTGGCGGTCCGGGGCAAGCTGATCGGCCAGATCTGCGACGAGCAGCTGGCAGCGGCCGCCGGGATGGGGGCCGAGCTGGTCACCCTGGCCGGCGGGCTGAACGACGTGCTGCGCCCCGGCTGCGACATCGCCGAGGTCGAGGCCCGGCTGGCGGCGGCGGCCGAGCGGCTGCTGGCCACCGGTGCCACCGTGGTGCTCTTCACCAGTACCGACCCGAGCCGCCGGATGGCCGGCAGCGCCCGGCTGATGCCCGCGATCCGCCGGCTCAAGGCCTTCGTCGAGGGGCTCGCCGCCGCGCACCCGAGGGCCGTGGTGGTGGATCTGTTCTCGGCCGGCTGCTTCGACGACCGGCGGCTGTGGGCCGAGGACCGGCTGCACCTCTCGCCGGAGGGCCACCGCCGGGTCGCCGAGGCGGTGCTCCAGGCGCTCGGCCGCCCGGGCGCCTTCGACTGGCGCGCCGCGCTGCCGCCCGCCCCGCCGGCCGGGCGGTGGCGGCGGGTGCGGTCCGACCTGCACTGGCTGCGGATCCACGTCGGCCCGTGGCTGGTCCGGCGGCTGACCGGCCGCTCCTCGGGGGACGGCCGGCCGGCGAAGCGGGCCGAGCTGCTGCCGTACGAGGGCTGACCGGCGGCGACCGGACTCTGCCGCTCCGAGGGGTGCGGTGAGTATGCTCGGCTGCCGTGACCACGACGTCGGGTAACCACTCTCAGCTGACCCCCGCTCAACTGACCTCCGCGACGGCGCGTTTCCGCTCCGCCCGCGACCTGCTGCTGCGGCCGGGCGCCGAGCGGTTCGCCTGGCCGGCCATCGAGGGCCGGTTCAACTGGGCGGTCGACTGGTTCGACGCGATCGCCCGCGGCAACGACCGGACCGCGCTGTGGATCGCCGAGGAGGACGGCACCGAGGCCCGCTACAGCTTCGCCGAACTGGCCCACCGCTCCGACCAGGTGGCGCACTGGCTGGTGGGTCAGGGGGTGCGTCCCGGCGACCGGGTGCTGCTGATGCTCGGCAACCAGGTCGAGTTGTGGGAGGCGATGCTCGCGGTGATGAAGCTCGGCGCGGTGATCATGCCGACCACCACCGCGCTCGGCCCGGCCGACCTGGCCGACCGGATCGCCCGCGGTGCGGCGGGGCACGTGCTGGCGAACGTCGCGGACACCGCGAAGTTCCAGGACCTGGAGGGGAGTTACACCCGGATCGCGGTGGGTGAGGGTGAGGCCGCCGGCTGGGCCCGGTACGCCGACGCCTACGCCCTGGCGGAGCCGTCGCCGTTCGAGGCCCGTACCTCGCCCGGCGATCCGCTGCTGGTCTACTTCACCTCCGGCACCACCAGCCGGCCCAAGTTGGTCGAGCACACACAGATCTCCTATCCCGTCGGGCATTTGACGACGATGCACTGGATCGGCCTGCGCCCGGGCGACGTCCACCTCAACATCAGCTCACCGGGCTGGGCGAAGCACGCCTGGAGCTGCTTCTTCGCGCCGTGGATCGCCGAGGCGACCATCTTCGTGTACAACTACGCCCGCTTCGACGCCACTCGGCTGGTCGAGCAGCTGCACCGGGCCCGGGTCACCACCTTCTGCGCGCCGCCCACGGTGTGGCGGATGCTGATCCAGGGCGACCTGTCGGCCGGCCCGGGCGCGTTGCGCGAGCTGGTCGCGGCCGGCGAGCCGCTCAACCCCGAGGTGATCGCGCGGATCGAGGAGCACTGGGGCCTGACCATCCGGGACGGCTTCGGGCAGACCGAGACCACCCTGCTGGTCGGCAACACCCCGGGTGCGCCGGTCAAGCCCGGCTCGATGGGCCGCCCGCTGCCCGGTGTGCCGGTGGTGCTGGTGGACCCGGTCTCCGGGAAGCCCGCCGACGAGGGCGAGTTGTGCCTGGACCTCGCCGAGCGGCCGCTCAACCTGATGACCGGCTACCTGGGCGACCCCGAGCGCAACGCGGAGGTGACGGCCGGCGGTTACTACCGCACCGGTGACGTGGCGAGCCGCGACGCGGACGGCTACATCAGCTACGTCGGCCGCACCGACGACGTGTTCAAGGCGTCCGACTACAAGGTCTCCCCGTTCGAGCTGGAGAGCGTGCTGATCGAGCACCCGGCGGTGGCCGAGGCGGCGGTGGTGCCGGCGCCGGACCCGACCCGGCTCGCGGTGCCGAAGGCGTACGTCGCGCTCGCGCCCGGCTGGGAGCCGGACCGCGAGACGGCGCTGGCGATCCTGCGGCACGCCCGGCAGAACCTGGCGCCCTACCTGCGGGTGCGCCGGGTCGAGTTCTTCGAGCTGCCGAAGACCATCTCCGGCAAGATCCGCCGGGTCGAGCTGCGGGCCCGCGAGGAGCACGGGCTGCCGGCCACGGCCCGGGAGTGGCGCGACGACCAGTTCCCCGAGCTGCGCGGCTAGCGCCCCGTCAGGCGGCCCAGGGCGGGGTGAGGACCGTGCCGTCGGCGAGTTCGGCCCGCAGGCCGAGCCGGGTGGTGACCCAGGCGCGGCCCGCCTCCCGCTCGGAGCCGTGCACGGCGAGGCGGCAGCCGGCGGGGGCGATCACCACGTCGCCGGCCCGGGCGGTGGTCCGCTCGTCGTCGATCGAGAAGGCCAGCTCGCCCGCCTGGACCAGGAAGACCTCCTCCCGGCTGATGGTGTGCGGTACGCCGCGGCTGCCGGCCGGGATCTCCAGCCGCCAGGCGGCGAGTTCGGTGCTGCCGGTGGCGCTGGTGGCGTAGGAGGTGAAGCGGGCGCCGTGTACCTCGTGGACGGCGCCCTCGGTGGCGGTGATGACGGGCATGGGAGTCCCTTCCGTGGAAGCAAATGGTCAAGCTACTTGCCTATCTCGTCAAGTGGCAGACTGGCCGCCATGACCGAAGCCCCCGACCCCGTGGCCCTCAGCCTCCCGCCGCTGGTGCTGAGCCTGGCGGCCGACCTGGTGCGCCGGATCGACGACGGGGTCCGCCGGCGCGGCTTCGCCGACCTGCGCCCGGCGCACGGCTACGCCTTCGTGCGGCTCGCCCCCGACGGCGCCACCGTCGGTGAGCTGGCCGAGCACCTGGACGTCACCAAGCAGGCGGCCAGCCAGCTGGTCGAGGAGCTGGTCCGCAAGGGCTACGTCGAGCGCCACCCGCACCCGGCCGACGCGCGGGCCCGGCTGATCGTCCTCACCGAGCGCGGCCGGGCCTGTACCCGGGCGGCCGAGGAGGCGGCGGCCGAGGCGGTCCGCCCGTGGCAGGCAGAGCTGGGGCCGGCCCGACTGCGCGAGCTGCGCGACGGACTGGCCCGGCTCGCCCCGTCCGGCCGGCTGCGCCCGCTCTGGTGAAACCGGCCCCGGAGGCTCAGCTGAGGGTGAGCCGGATCCCGACCGTGCCCTCGGTGCCGCGCCGGATCCGGCTGCCGAGCATGGTCAGCCGCCCGAGGATGCCGTACTTGCGGGCCAGCAGGGCGCGGTAGCGGGTGGTGCCCGCGGTGTCCAGCAGCTCGGCGCGGGCCGGCACCGACAGCCCGGTCGGCTTGCCCCGGACGTCGCACGGGCCGACCAGCACGTCCGGCCGGCGGCGGATCCGCTTGACCTTCCAGGAGTCGGTGGCGGTCCACACCCCCAGCGCCGGCCCGTCCCGGACCACCCAGACCGGGGTGGCCACCGGCGAGCCGTCCTTGCGATACGAGGTGACCAGCAGGTACTTGCCGCGGCTGAGCCGCTCCAGCTGCGCTTCGTCCATGGCCCGAACTGTACGGGCCTCGCGCCACACCGCCGGGGAAGGCGCGGAAGCTGCCAGAATGCAGGGCGTACCAGCAGGACCGGCAGTGCAACTCTGATCGACAGCGCAACTCTGGAGAAGGTGACCGGCTTCGTGACCACGCCAGCCGAGCAGGCAGCACAGGCAGCAGCGGCAGCCGAACGGGCAGTCGGGCGGCGGATCGCCGAGGAACTCGGTGTCCGCGAGGGCCAGGTGAGGGCAGCCGTCGAGCTGCTGGACGGCGGTTCGACCGTGCCGTTCATCGCCCGCTACCGCAAGGAGGTCACCGGCGAGCTGGACGACGCCCAGCTGCGCACCCTGGAGGAGCGGCTGCGCTACCTGCGGGAGCTGGAGGAGCGGCGCGCGGCGGTGCTGGAATCCGTCGAGGCGCAGGGCAAGTTGGACGACGCGTTGCGAGCGCAGATCCTGGCCGCCGACTCCAAGGCCCGGTTGGAGGACATCTACCTCCCGTTCAAGCCCAAGCGGCGCACCAAGGCGCAGATCGCCCGCGAGGCCGGTCTGGAGCCGCTGGCCGACCAGCTGCTGGCCGACCCCGGGCAGCAGCCGGCCGTGCTCGCCGCGACCTTCGTCAACGAGAACGTGGCCGACGCGCCCGCCGCGCTGGAGGGCGCCCGGGCGATCCTGGTCGAACGCTTCGCCGAGGACGCCGACCTGATCGGTGGCCTGCGCGAGCGGATGTGGACCCGTGGCCGGCTGGTCGCCACCGTCCGGGAGGGCAAGGAGCAGGAGGGCGCCAAGTTCGCCGACTACTTCGACTTCGCCGAACCCTTCACCAAGCTCCCCTCGCACCGGATCCTGGCGATGCTGCGCGGCGAGAAGGAGGAGGTCCTCGACCTGGAGCTGTCCCCGGAGGACGGCGAGCAGTCCGGCGACCTGCCCGGCCAGAGCGACTACGAGCAGCGGATCGCCGCCCGGTTCGGGGTCGCCGACCACGGCCGTCCGGCTGACAAGTGGCTCGGCGACACGGTCCGTTGGGCCTGGCGGACCAGGATCCTGGTCCGGCTCGGCCTGGACCTGCGCACCCGGCTGCGCCAGGAGGCCGAGGACGAGGCGGTCCGGGTGTTCGCCGCCAACCTGCGCGACCTGCTGCTCGCCGCACCCGCCGGCACCCGGGCCACCATGGGCCTGGACCCGGGCTTCCGGACCGGCGTCAAGGTCGCGGTGGTGGACGCCACCGGCAAGGTGGTGGCGCACGACACGATCTACCCGCACCAGCCGGCCAACAAGTGGGACGCGGCGCTGTCCACCCTGGCCGCGCTGGCCAAGGCGCACGCGGTCGACCTGATCGCGATCGGCAACGGCACCGCCTCGCGGGAGACCGACAAGCTGGCCGAGGAGCTCATCAAGCGCCACCCGGAGCTGAAGCTCACCAAGGCGATGGTCTCGGAGGCGGGCGCCTCGGTCTACTCGGCCTCCGCCTACGCCTCGCAGGAGCTTCCGGAGCTCAACGTCTCGATCCGCGGCGCGGTCTCCATCGCCCGCCGGCTGCAGGACCCGCTGGCCGAGCTGGTGAAGATCGACCCCAAGTCGATCGGGGTCGGCCAGTACCAGCACGACCTCAGCGAGGCGAAGCTGTCGCGCTCGCTGGACGCGGTGGTCGAGGACTGCGTGAACGCGGTCGGCGTGGACGTCAACACCGCCTCGGCGCCGCTGCTGACCCGGGTCTCCGGGGTGACGGCCGGGCTGGCCGACAACATCGTCGCGCACCGGGACGCCAACGGGCCGTTCCGCACCCGCAAGGCGCTCAAGGACGTGGCCCGGCTCGGGCCGAAGGCGTTCGAGCAGTGCGCGGGCTTCCTGCGGATCCAGGACGGGGACGACCCGCTGGACGCCTCGGCGGTGCACCCGGAGGCGTACCCCGTGGTGCGACGGATCCTGGCGGCCACCGGTGGCACGGTGCGCGAGCTGGTCGGCAACGGTGCGGCGCTGCGGGCGCTGCGGCCGGCCGACTTCGCGGACGAGACCTTCGGCGTGCCGACCGTCACGGACATCCTGGGCGAGCTGGACAAGCCCGGGCGCGACCCGCGGCCGGCGTTCCGCACCGCGACCTTCAAGGAGGGCGTCGACAAGATCGGCGACCTGGAGGTGGGGATGGTGCTGGAGGGCGTGGTGACCAACGTCGCCGCGTTCGGGGCCTTCGTCGACGTGGGGGTGCACCAGGACGGGCTGGTGCACGTGTCGGCGCTGTCGGCGAAGTTCGTCAAGGACCCGCGGGAGGTGGTCAAGCCCGGTGACGTGGTGACCGTCCGGGTGGTCTCGGTGGACGTGGCGCGCAAGCGGATCGGGCTGACCCTGCGGCTGGACGACGAGGTCGGGCGGCCGGGCGGCGGATCGGGTGGTTCGGGCCGCACCGAGCGCGGAGGCGAGCGCGGTCCGCGTCCGCCGCGGCAGGACCGGCGCGGGGGCGGCGGCCCGGGTGGCTCGGCGCCGATCGGCAACAGTGCGATGGCCGACGCGTTGCGGCGGGCGGGGCTGACCAAGTAGGTGCTGAGGCGTGGGAGGTCGGCAGAGTCGACTTCCCACGCCTCGTGACGTCCTACAGGGTGCCATCGCGGTGCGCCGCGGCGAACGCCACCAGCTCGCCCCACCAGGGCTCCCGCCCCCGGGACAGCAGCTCGCAGGCCTCCGCCACCGGCATCGCCCGGACCTCCTCGACCTGCTCGCCGTCCGCCGGGTTGGTCGGCGCGGAGTCGACCACCACCTCGGCCCACCCCCACAGCCAGGCCTTCTCCGGGTGCGGCTGCCACGGGCGGTACGGCTCCGGATGGTCCGTCACGCAGCGGTGCGCGCCGATCCAGCTGGCCGGCCCGAGCAGCCGCGCGCCGGCCTCCTCGCGCAGCTCGCGGTCCAGGCAGGAGCCGATGCTCTCGCCCGCCTCCCGGGTGCCGCCCGGCAGGAACCAGTGGCCGCGCGAGTCGCGGCAGAGCACCAGCAGGTCGCCGGTGAACCCGGCGAGGTGGATGTTGGTGATCAGACCGTCCGGCGGCAGCTCGGTGGAGAACTGGGCGTCCATCCCTCCCCACTCCCAGCGCTGCGGCGCGAAGAGCGCGGGGAAGCGGTCCTGTGGGCGGTTCGCGATATCGGTCGTTTCCGTCATCGGCCGATCCTAGTGGGCGTTTCCCACCGGCCGGCGCCCGCAAGACGGGGAGCGTCCACCCTCCCGTTCCGGCCGCCGATGCGGCAGGCTGGAGATATCAGTTACCCGCGAGTAGGGAGCAGCGCATGGCGCCGACCCACGAGGTCACCAACCAGGTACCGCCGCCGTACGGCCACAACACCGCGGAGGACCCGGCTCTGCTCGCCGCCCTGCACCGGGCCGGTGCCGGCTGGGCCGAGCCCGAGCTGCGCGAACTCGGCGCGCTGGCCGGCACCGAGCAGGCCGCCGAGTGGGGCCGGCTGGCCAACGAGAACGAGCCGGTCCTGCGCACCCATGACCGCTTCGGCCACCGGATCGACGAGGTCGAGTTCCACCCCGCCTGGCACCAGTTGATGGAGATCGCCGTCTCGCACGGCATGCACGCCGCCCCCTGGCAGGACGCCCGCCCCGGCGCGCACACCGCCCGGGCGGCCAAGTTCTACCTCTGGGGCCAGGTGGAGGCCGGCCACAGCTGCCCGATCTCGATGACCTACGCGGCCGTCCCGGCGCTCCGCAGCACCCCTGAACTGGCCGGCTGGCTGGAGCCGTTGCTCGCCTCCCCCAGCTACGACTTCGGCCTGCGCGAGCCGCACGGCAAGCGCGGCCTGATCGCCGGCATGTCGATGACCGAGAAGCAGGGTGGTTCGGACGTCCGGGCCAACAGCACCACCGCGGTGCCCGCCGCGGACGGCAGCTACCGGCTGACCGGCCACAAGTGGTTCACCTCCGCGCCGATGTCCGACGTCTTCCTGACCCTCGCCCAGGCGCCCGGCGGGCTCAGCTGCTTCCTGCTGCCGCGGGTGCTGCCGGACGGCTCGCGCAACGCGCTGTTCATCCAGCGGCTCAAGGACAAGCTGGGCAACCGTTCCAACGCCTCGGCCGAGTTGGAGTACGACGGCGCGGTCGGTTGGCTGGTCGGCGAGGAGGGGCGCGGCGTGCCGACCATCATCGAGATGGTCAACATGACCCGGCTGGACTGCACCCTCGGCGCCGCCTCCGGGATGCGGCTCGGTGTCCAGCGGGCGGTCCAACACGCGAACCACCGGCGGGCGTTCGGCAAGGCGCTGATCGACCAGCCGCTGATGCGCAACGTGTTGGCCGATCTGGCGATCGAGTCGGAGGCCGCCACCACGGTCGCGCTGCGGCTGGCCGAGGCGACCGACCGGGCGGTGGCCGGGGACGAGGGCGAGGCGCTGTTCAAGCGGCTCGGGCTGGCGGTCTCCAAGTACTGGGTGTGCAAGCGCGGTCCGGCGCACGCGGCGGAGGCGTTGGAGTGCCTGGGCGGCAACGGGTACGTCGAGGAGTCGGGGATGCCGCGGCTCTACCGGGAGGCGCCGCTGGTGTCGATCTGGGAGGGCTCGGGCAACGTCGCGGCGCTGGACGCGCTGCGGGCGATGGCGCGCAGCCCGCAATCGCTGGACGCCTACTTCGCCGAGGTGGACGCGGCGGCCGGTGCCGACCGCCGGCTGGACGCGGCGGCGGCCGGACTGCGCAAGCAGCTGGGCGACCTGACCGACCTGGAGTTCCGCACCCGCCGGCTGGTCGAGCAGCTGGCGCTGACCCTGCAGGGCGCGCTGCTGGTCCGGTACGCCGACCCGGCGGTCGCCGACGCCTTCTGCGCCTCGCGGCTGGCCGGCGACCACGGCGGCGCCTTCGGCACCCTGCCGGCGGGCGTCGACACCGAGGCGATCCTGCGCCGCGCGCAGCCCGTGGCGGGTTAGGGACTGCCCGGCGGGCAAGGGAGCAGGCCGGCTCGGTGGCCGCGGCCGGGGCCGGCCGCCCGCCGTCCACCGGCGTGCGGGGCCCACCCGGGAGCCCCGCACGCCAATGATGGGGTGACAGATTCTGCCAGCTGTCAGCTGACAGCTGCCACCCGTTTTCGACCGCGGTTGTTCGGCCAACCCGCTCAGCCGGCCGCCCGGCCGGTCGGCCGTTCGGTGATCCAGATCTGCAGCCGATCGGTCTCCGCCGGGGTGCTCGGTGGCCGCCGGTCGACCCGGTCCAGGCGGTAGCCGAGCTTGCGCGGGACGGCCGCGCTGGCGAGGTTGGTCTCGTCGCAGTGGATCTCCACCCGGACGATGCCGGGCAGTGCCAGCGCCGCCTCGGTGAGCGCGCGGGCGGCGTCGGTCGCGATCCCCCGGCCCGTGTGGGCCGCGTCCACCCAGTAGCCGATCTCCAGCGCGCCCGGCCCGACCCGGCCGTGCAGCCCGAACGCGCCGACGATGCTGCCGGGTTCGGCGTCCAGCCCGACCACGTACAGGAAGTCGGTGCCGTCCTCCCAGAGTTGCCAGCCGGCCTTGGTCATCTCGGTGCTGCGCTCCAGGGTCGGCGCCGAGCCGGCCCAGGGCATCCAGGGCCGCAGGTGTTCCAGGTTGCGGATCACCGCCGCGTTGGCCGCCGCGGCGTCCGCCACCGTCCGGCGGCGCAGCGAGACGCCGCCGGGCAGGGCGATCAGCTCCGGCGGTCGGCCGGTGGTGACCGGGGCGGCGGCTGCGGGCTCGTCGGAGGTTCGGCTCATGTCCCGCATGATGGCAGCCGGCCGTCCACCCTGACCAGCCGTTTCCGCGGTGCCCGGAGCGTGGTTCAGAGCCGGACCAGCACCTCGTCCAGCTCCTTGCGCCGCAGGTCCGGCACCCGGGCGCCGTCGGCCGGGTAGCCGACCGGGATGACGTAGGCCGCCCGCTCCTCGGCCGGCCGGTCGCACACCTCGTTGAGGAAGCGCATCGGGCTCGGGGTGTGGGTCAGCGTGGCCAGCCCAGCCTGGTGCAGCGAGGCCAGCAGCAGGCCGACCGCGATCCCCACCGACTCCTTGGTGTAGTACGGCCGAGGCGAGTCCGGCCCCTTGTGCACCTCGAAGACCACGATCACCGCCGGTGCGTCCTCCAGGAACGGCTTGTGCCAGTCGGTCCCGATCGGCGCCAGCGCGGCCAGCCACTCCGCCGAGGCCCGGTGCGCGTAGAACTCGCGCTCCTCGGCCTCGGCCGCCTCGCGCAGCCGCCGCTTGCGCTCCGGGTCGGTGATCACCACGAACCGCCAGGGCTGGACGTGGGCGCCGCTGGGCGCGGTGGCGGCGGTCCGGACCGCCCAGTCGATCACCCCGTCCGGGACCGGGCGGGTCGCGTAGTCGCGGACGGTCCGGCGCTGGGCCATCACGTCGTGGAAGGACCGGCAACGGTCCACCGCCTCGTGGGCCGGCACGGTCATCGGGCGGAGCGGGACGGTCGGGAGGTCCGTCGCGGGCGCTGTGCTGTCAGCCATGGTCGACAGCACAGCACACCACGGCCGCTCGGCGGAAGAGGTTCAGACCTCTCCACCCTGACGGTGGCCGATCAGAACTCGGTCACCCGGCCGTCCGCCACCGCGATCCGCCGGTTCACCGAGACCGCCTCCAGCATCCGCCGGTCGTGGGTGACCAGCAGCAACGTCCCCGGGTAGGAGGCCAGTGCCGACTCCAACTGCTCGATGGCGACCAGGTCCAGGTGGTTGGTCGGCTCGTCCAGCACCAGCAGGTTCACCCCGCGAGCCTGCAGCAGCGCGAGCGCCGCCCGGGTGCGCTCGCCGGGCGAGAGCGTGTCGGCCGGGCGGAGCACGTGCGCCGCCTTCAACCCGAACTTGGCCAGCAGGGTACGGATGTCGGCCGGCGCCAACTCCGGTACGGCGGCGCCGAACGCCTCCAGCAGCGGCTCGCCGCCGAGGAACAGTCCGCGTGCCTGGTCCACCTCGCCGACCACCACGCCGGAGCCCAACGAGGCGTCCCCGGAGTCGAGTTGGAGCCTCCCGAGGAGAGCGGCCAGCAGCGTCGACTTGCCCGCGCCGTTGGCCCCGGTGATCGCCACCCGGTCCGCCCAGTCGATCTGCAGGTCGACCGGACCGAAGGCGAACTCGCCACGCCGGACGGCCGCCTGACGGAGCGTCGCCACCACCGAGCCGGAGCGCGGGGCGTTCGCGATCTCCATCCGCAGCTGCCACTCCTTGCGCGGCTCCTCGACCACCTCCAGTCGCTCGATCATGCGCTGGGTCTGCTTGGCCTTGGCGGCCTGCTTCTCCGAGGACGAGACGGCCGCGGCCTTGCGGATCCTGTCGCTGTCGGGCTGCTTCTTGAGGGCGTTGCGCACGCCCTTGTCCGCCCAGCCCTTCTGCATCCGGGCCCGGGCCTCCAGGCCCGCCTTGGTCTCCGCGTACTCCTCGTACTCCTCGCGGGCGTGCTGCCGGGCCCGCTCGCGCTCCTCCAGGTACGAGTCGTAGCCACCGCCGTAGAGGTTGACCTGCTGTTGGACGAGGTCCAGCTCCAGCACCCGGGTCACCGTCCGGGCCAGGAACTCGCGGTCGTGGCTGATCAGCACCGTCCCGGCGCGCAGGCCCTTGACGAACGACTCCAGCCGGGCCAGGCCCTCCAGGTCGAGGTCGTTGGTGGGCTCGTCCAGCAGGAACACGTCGTAGCGGGAGAGCAGCAGCGAGGCGAGGCCGGCCCGGGCCGCCTGGCCGCCGGAGAGCGCGGTCATGGGCAGGTCGAGGCCGACCTTGAGGCCCAGCGAGTCGGCCACCTCCTCGGCCCGCTCCTCCAGGTCGGCGCCACCCAGGTTGAGCCAGCGGTCCAAGCAGTCCGCGTAGGCGTCGTCGGCGCCCGGCCGGCCCTCGACCAGGCCCTCGGTCGCCACGTCCAGCGCCGCCTGGGCGGCCGCCACGCCGGTCCGCCGGGCCAGGAAGTCGCGGACCGACTCGCCGGGACGGCGCTCCGGCTCCTGCGGCAGGTGGCCGACGGTGGCGGCGGGCGGGCTGAGCGTGATCGAGCCGCTCTCCGGCCGGTCCAGCCCGGCCAGCAGGCGCAGCAGGGTGGACTTGCCCGCGCCGTTGACGCCGACCAACCCGGTCACCTCGCCCGGCGCGACGACCAGGTCGAGCCCGGAGAAGAGGGTGCGCTCGCCGTGGCCCGCGCTGAGATCCTTGGTTACGAGAGTGGCACTCATGATGTCCCCGATCCTAAGGCGGGCCGGGGCGGGCCCGGGGAACGGCCAGGGAAAACCGGTTGTCGAGGCCGGCCGGGCGCCCGTAGCGTTGCCGTCGTCGGTTCGCCCGAACCGCTCGGGAACCCGTTCGCACCTCTGCCGGACAGGAGAAGGCCGTTGCTCTACTGAGGTCATGAGACACCGCTCCCGCGCTGAGTCCTCGCGCGGCGATCGAGCGTGCTGTCCGACCTCGGCCCGGAGCCGTCCGTTCCGTCCGCCTGTTCCGTCGCGTCCGCACGCCCCTCAGCGGTGTCTCCCGTGGTGCCCACCATCCCTTTGAGCAACCACCCAGGAGGCCCCCGTGGCAGCCACCACCTCCATCCTCTGCACCGACCTCAGCTTCGAGTGGCCCGACGGCACGACCGTGCTGGACCGCTTCCACCTCGCGGTCGGCCCCGGCCGCACCGGCCTGATCGGCCTCAACGGTGCCGGCAAGTCCACCCTGCTGCGCCTGCTCGCGGGCGACCTGACCCCGTCCGGCGGCAGCGTGCGGGTCGCCGGCGAGCTCGGCTACCTGCCGCAGGACCTCGTGCTGGACACCGCGCTGCGCATCGACGAGGTGCTCGGCATCCGGGCCCGCCGCGAGGCGCTGCACGCGATCGAGTCCGGCGACGTCGACGAGCGGCACTTCGGCACGCTCGGCGACGACTGGGACGTCGAGGAGCGCGCCCGCGCGGCCCTCGACCGGCTGGGCCTCGGTGGGCTGGACCTCGACCGGACCACCGGCGAACTCTCCGGCGGCGAGGCCGTGTTGCTCCGGCTGGCGGCCCTGCTGTTGGCCCGGCCCGACGTGCTGCTGCTCGACGAGCCGACCAACAACCTGGACCTCGCCGCCCGCGAACGCCTCTACGAGGCCGTCGCGAGCTGGGCCGGCGTGCTGGTCGTGGTCAGTCACGACCGCGAGCTACTGGAGCGGGTCGACCAGATCGCCGACCTGCGGGCCGGTGAAGTGACCTGGTACGGCGGCAACTTCGGCGACTACCAGCGCACCCTGGCGGCCGAGCAGGAGGCCGCCGACCGGCTGGTCCGGGTCGCGGAGGGCGACGTGCAGCGCCAGGAGCGCGAACTCGCCGAGGCGAACGTCAAGTTGGCCCGTCGGGTGCGCTACGGCAAGAAGATGCACGAGAACAAGCGCGAGCCCAGGATCGTGATGAACGAGCGCAAGCGGCAGGCCCAGGTGTCGGCCGGCAAGCACCGGGTCATGCACACCGAGCGGCTGGAGGAGGCCCGCGAGCGGCTCACCGCCGCCGAGGAGGCGATCCGGGACGACGCCGAGATCCGGATCGACCTGCCGCGCACCGAGGTCCCGGCCGGCCGTACCGTGCTCTCGCTGGAGGCGGTCCGCCCGGCCTTCGGGCCGAGCATCGCCCTCGACCTGCGCGGTTCCGAGCGGATCGCGCTGGTCGGGCGCAACGGCTCCGGCAAGTCCACCCTGCTACGGACCATCGCCGGCGAACTCCCGCCGCTGGCCGGGACGGTCAACGTACCGGTCCCGCTGCGGTACCTGCCGCAGCGGCTCGACCTGCTCGACGACGCGCTGAGCGTCGCCGACAACGTCAAGGCCTTCGCGCCCGGGATCACCGACAACCTGGTCCGGGCCCGGCTGGCCCGCTTCCTGTTCCGCGCCGGCCGGGCCGACCAGCCGGCCGGCACGCTCTCCGGCGGGGAGCGGTTCCGGGCGGCGCTGGCCGCGCTGCTGCTGGCCGACCCGCCACCGCAGTTGCTGCTGCTCGACGAGCCGACCAACAACCTCGACCTGGCGAGCGTGCGGCAGCTCACCCAGGCGCTGTCGTCCTACCGCGGGGCGCTCGTGGTGGCCAGCCACGACCTGCCGTTCCTGCGCGGGCTCGGGATCACCCGCTGGCTGCGGCTGGACGGGACGGGGTTGCGGCGGGTGGACCCGATGTGAGCGGTACCGGACGGGTACCGGCCGCGGTACCCGTCCGGTACCCTGACGGGCATGCCAGCTCTCAACATCGAGTACACGGAGACCGAACTGGCCGCGATCCGTGAGGCGGCGGCCGCGGACGGCAAGAGCGTGAAGGCCTACGTGCACGACCTGAGCGTGCGGGAGCAGCAACGCCGCACGTTCGTCAACCACGGTGTGGCGTTCTGGAACGCGCACCTGGCGGAGTTCGACGAGGCCTTCCCCGAGGACACGCCCGCCGCCAAGCGCCCCGCGGCGTGAGGATGATGCTGCACGTCGACATCCGCTGGTTGCTGGACGTCCAGGAGCAGGCCTCGCCGGAGGACCTGAGCGTCCGCGACTACTCCGCGCTGCAGGCCGCCGTCGCGCGGCACCGGGTGAACACCGCCCAGCTCGGCCACGATGCCGACCCGGCCTGGTGCGCCGCCGCCCTGATGCACACCATCGCGCTGCTGCGGCCGCTGCCCGCCCGCAACAACCTGTTCGCCTGCATGGCCACCGCCGCCTACATGCACGCCGCCAAGGAGGGCATCGACCCGCCGTACGGCGCGCTGGTGGAGCTGGCGCGCGACGTCGCCGAGGGAACGGCGGACGTGTTCGCGGCGGCCGACCGGATCCGCGACTGGCGGATCTGATCGGACCTTCGGCGGGGACCGGGCGCCGGGATCAGGCGGGTTGCGGGCGGAACCTCGCACGGAGCCTGGCGCGCACCGCCGTACCGAGCCGGTCCAGGCCGACCACGCCCGCCGCCAGGATGACGAACTCCACCGTCAGCTGGGCGATCTGCAGGGCGACCCAGCCGTAGCCGTGCCCGGTCGGGTCGAGGAAGAAGTACGGGTACTTGTTCGGGAAGCTCGGGAACAGCGCCGCCCGCAGCAGGGTCAGCGCCGCGTAGCCGAGCGGGAACGAGAGCCAGAGCGGCAGGTCCCGCCAACGCGAGGCGTTGCGCGGTTTGTTGCCGAGCCAGTCGCCGACCACCAGCACCGGCGTCACGTAGTGCAGGAAGAACGACGACCAGTTCGACAACCGGTCCGCCCCGGACCCGGAGACCAGGCCGGGCAGCGGGCTGACACCGTGGTTGAGCACGAAGTGCGCGACCAGCCCGGTGATCACGATGTAGAGCGTGACCGCGCCGCGCAGCCGTGGCGCGGGTCCGTCCACCGTGTCGCGTCTGAGCATCCAGTAGACGGCGCCGACGAAGTAGCCGAGGACCGCGACGTTGCTCTGGACCGTGAAGTACACCAGTGAGCTGGTGCCGAGGAGCAGTCCGAGCCCGGAGGAGGCGACGATGGCGAGCCGCCACCAGAGGGCGGGAGCGGTCCGGACGGACATGCGTTCACCAGGTTCGTCGATCGTCGGGCAGCCTTCGTCGGGCAGCGGGTCCGCCGTCCGAGTCCGGGTACTCTACCCACGGGTACGGCTCCGGGGGAGTCCTCCCGCAGGACGAAAACCCGACGCGGATCCCCTGGTCACAGCCCGTGTCCGGCGGCCTGGAGACCGCCGGTCTCAGTCGGTCGTCGGCTGCAGCGTCGCCGGTCCGCGCTCGGCGGCGCCTCTGCTCCTCGCCTGCCACAGCCGGTCCAGGGCGAGGGCACCGGGGCCGGCCACCGCGATGGTGAGGAAGATCCAGCAGTACAGCACCGCCGGCTCGCCGCCGTTCTGGATCGGCCAGAGCGCGTGCTGCTGGTGGACGGTGAAGTACGCGTACGCCATCGACCCCGAGCAGAGCAGTGCCGCCGGCCGGGCCACCAGGCCGATCAACACCAGTATGCCGCCGACCAGTTGGATCAGCCCGGCCCACCATCCCGGCCACTGTCCGACCGGTGTGCTGGCGCCCCCGTGCGTTCCGCCGAGGACCCCGAACAGGGTGGCCGCGCCGTGGCAGGCGAACAGCAGGGCGGCTACGATCCGCAGCAGGCCCAGCGCCTGGGCGGGCGCCGCGGCGACGACGCTGGCTGGAAGGCGTGGGACGGTGGCCATGGGGACTCCTCGGGTCGGGTGTGGGGGGAGTCGGGGGGCTGTCACTCGGAAGTCGAGCGAGCTCCAACTCTTTGACGTGACACCGTCATCTTGACGCCATGTCAGCCCGAGGGCCAGGCCTGACGGCTCTGAGGTTCTTCTGAATTCCCGTTCCGGGGCATCGCCGCCGGCCCGCTCCTCGCCTGTCGGCTGACGGAAGCCGTCATCTGTCAGCTGCTACCCGTCAGTCGTCACTCCTCGGGCCGACCACCCTTGTTACCGGCGAGTCACCGGCATACCATCGCGGGTGTTACAGCTCCACTGTCACGCTCGCGGGCGACGCGACGATGCGAGGAGACGACCAGGTGGTGACCAGCGGTGGCCGACGCTGACCAGGCGCGGGTGGCGGAGCCGGCCGGCCCGCTGGCCGGGGTGCGGGTGGTGGAGCTGGCAGGGATCGGCCCGGGCCCGTTCGCCGCGATGCTGCTGGCCGACCTCGGCGCCGACGTGGTGCGGGTGGACCGCCCCGGCCCGTCCCCGCTCGCCGGCGACCCGGCGCACGACCTGACCAACCGCAACAAGCGCTCGGTGCTGATCGACCTCAAGTCCCCCGAGGGTCCCGGCCTGCTGCTCGACCTCGCCGAGCGGGCCGACCTGCTGATCGAGGGCTACCGTCCGGGCGTGGCCGAGCGGCTCGGCGTCGGCCCGGACGCCTGCCTGGCCCGCAACCCCGCGCTGGTGTACGGCCGGATGACCGGCTGGGGCCAGAGCGGCCCGCTCGCGGCCACCGCCGGCCACGACATCGACTACACCGCGCTGACCGGGGTGCTCGGCATGATCGGCCCGGCCGACGGCCACGGTTCCGACGGCGACGGCCCGCCCAGCATCCCGCTCAACCTGCTCGGCGACTACGCCGGTGGCTCGCTCTACCTGGTGATCGGCCTGCTCGCGGCGCTGCAGCACGCCCGGACCACCGGCGCCGGCCAGGTGGTGGACGCGGCCATCGTCGACGGCACCGCCCATCTCACCACGCTCTTCTGGGGGTTGCGTGCCGAGGGCCGCTGGCGGGACCGCCGTGGCGGCAACCTGCTGGACGGTGGCGCGCCCTGCTACGCGATCTACCAGGCCGCCGATGGCGGGTACTTCGCGGTCGGCGCGCTGGAGCCGCAGTTCTACGCCGAGTTCGCCCGTCTGCTGGAGCTCGGCGAGGACGCGCCCGGCCAGTACGACACCGCCCGCTGGCCGGAGTTGCGGGCCCGGATCGCCACCCGCTTCGCTACCCGCGGCACCGCCGAGTGGACGGCCGTCTTCGCGGGTACCGACGCCTGCGTGACGCCCGTCCTGACGCTGGACCAGGCCGCCGTCCATCCACACCTGGTGGCCCGCGCCACCTACGTCGAGCGGGACGGCATCACCCAACCCGCCCCCGCCCCGAGGTTCTCCGCCACCCCCACCGCGCTGCGCCGTCCACCCGCCCGGCCCGGCGCCGACACCGCCGAGGTGGCCCGCGACTGGGGCCTGCCCGCCCTGGACCGGTGGAGCCGTCCCGCCCGCACGACCAACTCCTCCGAAAGGCAGCCATCGTGAGTACCGAAGCCTACGTCTACGAGGCGATCCGCACCCCGCGTGGACGCGGCAAGGCCAACGGTTCCCTGCACGGGACCAAGCCGGTCGACCTGGTGGTCGGCCTGATCCGCGAACTCCTCACCCGGCTGCCCGGGTTGGACCCGGCGGCGATCGACGACGTGGTGCTCGGCGTGGTCAGCCCGCTGGGCGACCAGGGCTCCGACATCGCCCGGATCGCCGCCATCGCGGCCGGCCTGCCCGACACGGTGGCCGGCGTGCAGGAGAACCGCTTCTGCGCCTCGGGCCTGGAGTCGGTCAACCTGGCCGCGGCCAAGGTCCGTTCGGGCTGGGAGGACCTGGTGCTGGCGGGCGGTGTCGAGTCGATGTCGCGGGTCCCGATGGGCTCCGACGGCGGCGCCTGGGCTATGGACCCGATGACCAACTACGAGTCGAGCTTCATCCCGCAGGGCGTCGGCGCCGACCTGATCGCCACCATCGAGGGCTTCACCCGGGCCGACGTGGACGCCTTCGCCGCCGAGTCGCAGTCCCGCGCGGCCAAGGCCCAGGCGGACGGGCTCTTCGACCGTTCGGTGGTCCCGGTCCGCGACCGCAACGGCCTGATCGTGCTGGAGCGCGACGAGTACCTGCGCCCCGGCACCACCGTGGAGACCCTGGGCGGCCTGAAGCCCTCCTTCGCCGGGATCGGCGAGGCCGGCGGCTTCGACGCGGTCGCGTTGCAGAAGTACCACTGGGTGGAGCGGATCGACCACGTCCACACGGCCGGCAACTCCTCCGGCATCGTGGACGGCGCCTCGCTGGTGGCGATCGGCACCCGCGAGGTGGGGGAGCGGTACGGGCTGCGCCCGCGGGCCCGGATCGTCTCGGCCGCGGTCTCCGGATCCGAGCCCACCATCATGCTCACCGGTCCGGCCCCGGCCACCCGCAAGGCGCTCGCCAAGGCCGGCCTGACCGCCGCCGACATCGACCTGGTGGAGATCAACGAGGCGTTCGCCGCGGTCGCGCTGCGCTTCATCCGGGAACTGGGCTTCCGCCCCGACCAGGTGAACGTCAACGGCGGCGCGATCGCGCTCGGCCACCCGCTGGGCGCCACCGGCGCGATGCTGCTCGGCACCGTCATCGACGAGCTGGAGCGCCGGGACCAGCGCTACGGCCTGGTCACGCTCTGCGTCGGCGGCGGCATGGGCATCGCCACCATCGTCGAGCGGCTCTGACCACCCCCGTCCCCTCCTGGAGAGAAACCCCATGACCGACGCATCCGTCGCATCCGTTGTCCGCTGGGAGCAGGACCAGGACGGGGTGGTCACGCTCGTCCTCGACGATCCCACCCAGTCCGTCAACACCATGAACGCCGCCTTCACCGCCTCCTTCGAGGCCGTGGTGGCGCGGCTGGCGGCCACCGAGGGGCTGCGCGGGGTGGTGATCACCTCGGCCAAGAAGACCTTCTTCGCCGGCGGTGACCTGCGGCTGCTCTCGGCCGCCGGTCCCGAGGACGCCGAGCAGGTCTTCGCCTCCTCGCTGCGGATCAAGCGCGACCTGCGCACCCTGGAGACGCTGGGCGTGCCGGTGGTCGCGGCGATCAACGGCAGCGCGCTCGGTGGCGGCCTGGAGCTGGCCCTCGCCTGCCACCACCGGATCGCGCTCGATGTGCCCGCCAGCCGGATCGGCCTGCCCGAGGTCACCCTGGGCCTGCTGCCCGGTGGTGGCGGGGTGGTCCGCACGGTCCGACTGCTCGGCCTCACCGACGCGCTGCTCAAGGTGCTGCTGACCGGCCGTCAGTACCGACCGGCCGCCGCCCTCGAGGCCGGCCTGGTGCACGAACTGGCCACCAGCCAGGATGAGTTGCTGGCCAAGGCGCGGGCCTGGATCGCCGCCCACGAGAGCGCCCAGCAGCCCTGGGACGTCACGGGTTACAAGATCCCCGGCGGCACCCCGGCAACCCCCGCGCTCGCCGCCAACCTGCCCGCGTTCCCGGCCGGTCTGCGCAAGCAGTTGGCGGGCGCCCCCTACTCGGCGCCACGCAACGTGCTGGCGGCCGCGGTCGAGAGCACCCAGGTCGACCTGGACACCGCGATGGTCGTCGAGGCCCGCTACTTCACCGAGTTGGTCTGCGGCCAGACCGCCAAGAACATGATCCAGGCGCTCTTCTTCGACACCCAGGCGGTCAACTCCGGTGCCAGCCGCCCGGCCGGGGTGCCGAAGCGCGAGGTGCGCCGGGTGGCCGTGCTCGGTGCCGGGATGATGGGCGCGGGCATCGCCTACTCCTGTGCCAAGGCGGGCTTCGAGGTCGTCCTGAAGGACGTCAGCCTGGACGCCGCCGAGCGCGGAAAGGCCTACTCGGCCGGGCTGTTGGAGAAGGCGGTGGCACGCGGGCGGTCCACCGCCGAGCAGCGGGACGCGCTGCTGGCCCGGATCACCCCGACCGCCGACGCGGCCGCGCTGGCCGGCTGCGACGCGGTGATCGAGGCGGTCTTCGAGGACGTCGCGCTGAAGCACAAGGTGTTCCAGGAGGTCGAGGGCCTGCTCGCACCCGACGCGCTGCTCTGCTCCAACACCTCGACGCTGCCGATCACGCTGCTCGCCGAGGGCGTCCAGCGGCCGGCCGACTTCATCGGTCTGCACTTCTTCTCGCCGGTGGACAAGATGCCGCTGGTCGAGATCATCAAGGGCGAGCGGACCGGCGAGGAGGCGGTGGCCCGCGCCTTCGACCTGGTCCGCGCGCTGGGCAAGACGCCGATCGTGGTGAACGACTCGCGCGGCTTCTTCACCTCGCGGGTGATCGGCCAGTTCATCAACGAGGGCGTGGCGATGGTCGGCGAGGGCATCGAGCCGGCCTCGATCGAGCAGGCCGCGGCCCAGGCCGGCTATCCGGCCAAGGTGCTCTCGCTGCTCGACGAGCTGACCCTGACGCTGCCGCGCAGGATCCGGGCGGAGGCCCGGCGCGCGGTGGAGGAGGCCGGCGGGGTCTGGCAGTCGCACCCGGCGGACGCCGTGTTCGACCGGATGGTCGAGGAGTTCGGCCGCCCCGGCCGCAGCGGCGGCGCGGGCTTCTACGAGTACGACGCGGACGGCAGGCGTGGCCGGCTCTGGCCCGGACTGCGCGAGCACTTCAGGGCGACGACGCCCGTGGACGTGCCGTTCGAGGACCTGCGGGAGCGGATGCTCTTCGCGGAGGCGCTGGACTCGGTCCGCTGCCTGGAGGAGGGCGTGCTCACCTCGGTGGCCGACGCCAACGTCGGCTCGATCCTGGGCATCGGGTTCCCGGCCTGGACCGGCGGCGTGCTCCAGTACATCAACGGCTACCCCGGCGGCCCGGCCGGGTTCGCCGCCCGGGCACGGCAGTTGGCCGCCGCCTACGGCGAGCGCTTCGCCCCGCCGGCGATGCTGGAGCGGATCGCGGCGGAGGGCGGCCGGTTCACCGACCGGTCCGCCGAAGCCTGACGGCCGCGTGCCCCGGCGGCAACACGCCGCGGGGGCACGCCCGTTCCGCCCACCTGCTACGCCCGACCGTCATGCCCGCTCGGCCAACTGCTCGGCCAGGGAACGGTGGAAGGCCGTCACCAGCGCCTGGGCGAGCAGTGGCTCGATCCCCCCGGTCAGCTCCCGCATCCGCGCCACCTCGGCCGGCGCCGGCCCGCTCTCCCGGAACGGCCGCCACACCGTCTCCCGGAACAGCCGGTGCAACTCCTGGGCAGCGGCCTGGCTGTGCAGCCGCACCACGGCCCGGGTGGCGACGATCACCTCCAGCGGGATCGGCAGGTCCAGCACCCGTGCGCCCAACGGCAGTAGGCCCGGATCGACCCGGAACACCCCGTCCCGGTCGGTCGGTTGCAGCGCGCCCATGGCCACCAGCCGGTCCAGGTCCGGCGCGGACAGCTCGCGGCCGACCCGGCGGGACAACTGCTCGACGCTCGCCTCCTCAGCCGACTCCGGCTGCCAGGCGGCGACCAGCGCCCGATGGATCGCCAGGTCCAACGAGCCGATGTCCGCCGGGAGTTGTGCCAGGTAGCGGTCGATCGCGGCGAGTGTGAGGCCCTGTCGCTGCAACTCCTCGATCAGCTCCAGCCGGTCCAGGTGCGCCACCCCGTACCAGCCCACCCGGCGCGGTCCCAACTCCGGTGGCGGCAACAGCCCGCGCCCGCTGTAGAACCGCACCGTCCGCACCGTCACCCCGGCCCGCGCGGCGAGTTCGTCCACCGTCAACCGCAGCGGCGCGGAATCGGACGGAGTCGGGGCGGGGGAGGGCGCCGGAGCTGCGACCATCGATCTCTCGCCTCCTGTCGTGCCAGACCAGGCTGGCACGACCCTGCTGGGACAGTCCTGCTGTGACAGTAGCAGTGCCCAACTCGGGCCCCCGGTACGCCCGGGGGCCCGGCCGGACGGCGCGGACCTACCGGCACCTGGTCATGTGCCGGTCGGTCGTGGACCGCGCGGCGAGGATCAGCCCACCAGGAGGCCGGCGTGGTGGCGGCGGGCCACCTCGGGGTGGGCGCGGAGGTAGCCCTTCAGCTCGTTGCGGCCGTACTCGGCGAAGAGCGGGTTGGCCGGGTCGGCGGTGGCACCGGGGGCGTGCTGGACGTGCGGGAAGTCCAGCGGCTGGATGTGGGCGTCCAGGCGCGGGTTGTAGAAGAACGGCACGGAGTACCGCTCCCGGCCACCGGGCGGGCTGACCACGCGGTGGTTGGTGGCCTTGAGGTAGCCGTCGGTGGCGACTTCGAGCAACTCGCCGAGGTTGACCACGAAGGCGCCCGGCATCGACGGGACGTCCAGGAAGCTGCCGTCGGGGCGTTCGACCTGCAGGCCCGGGACGCCGTCGGTGAGCAGCAGGGTGAGGAAGCCGTAGTCCTTGTGCGCGCCCACCCCCTGGCCGGCGCCGTCGGGCGCGCTGCCGGGGTAGCGGACCAGCTTGAGGCGCAGGTGCGGGTGGCCGGCGAAGACGTCGTCGTAGAAGTCGGGCTTGGCGCCGATCGCGGCGAGCAGTTCGTGCAGCAGTCGCTCGGCGACCGCGCTGAGCCGGTCGATCCAGTCCAGCGCGGCGGCGCGCAGCGTGGGCAGTCCGGCCGGCCACTGGTTCGGGCCCTCCAGCCACCAGTAGTCCGGCTCGCCCTCGGCCGGTCGGTGGACCGGGAGTTCGGCGCCTATGTCGAGCTGGTCGCGCCAGTCGCTGCGGCCGCCGGTGCGCTCGTCGCCGATCCGCGTGTAGCCGCGGAAATGAGGGGAGTTGAGGTTGCTGATGGCCAGCCGCTCGGCCTCGGGGAGCGCGAAGAAGGCGTGCATGGCGTCGGTGAGCCGGGCGGTCTCCGCCGCGGTGATGCCGTGGCCGGTCAGGTGGAAGAAACCGACCTCGGTGGCGGCCCGGTGCAGGGCGGTGTGCAGGGCGGCCCGTTCCTCGGCGCTGCCGGAGGCGGCGGAGAGGTCGATCACCGGAAGGGCGTCGAACGGGACGGCGGAGACGGAAGGGACAGAAGTGTGCTGCTGCGACATAAGGTGACATCCGCTGGGTATGCCCGGTCGGTTCCGGCGGTGGCCGGGAACGCCGGAGGCGCGGCGGGGTATGGGCGGCGCCCCCGGGACCGGGGTCCGAAGGTGAGGGTGGGGTCAGCGGTAGCGTCGACAGGACATGCTCGTGACGCGGAGCAGGTCCACGTGACGGCGACTGACCAGGAGAAGCAGGGGAAGCACGTCAACCAGCGTAGACGAGGCGCGGCGGTGGCCGGGAAGCGGTCTGCATGCTCCCCCATTATCGGGTCGGCCGGCTGGCCCGTCGATGGCCAGACCGGCCGTTTCGGCTCTGGCCGAAAATGCTCCCGGAACGGAAGAGTCCGGAACGGAAGGCCCCGGAGCGGAAGGCCCCGGAAGGGAAGGCGCGGGGGTGCCTACTGCCCGTCCCGGTACGCCTCCAGCAGCCGCAGCCAGACCTCGCTCACCGTCGGATAGGACGGCACCGCGTGCCAGAGCCGGTCCAGCGGCACCTCGCCCACCACCGCGACCGTCGCCGAGTGCAGCAGCTCGCCGATGCCGGGCCCGACGAAGGTGACGCCGACCAGGCAGCCGCGGTCCTCGTCCACCACCATCCGGGCCCGGCCCTGGTAGCCGTCGGCCTGCAGCGAGGCGCCGGCCACCTGGCCGATCTCGTAGTCGACCACCCGCACCCGCAGTCCGGCCCGCGCGGCGGCCGTCGCGGTCAGCCCGACCGACACCGCCTCCGGGTCGGTGAAGACCACCTGCGGCACGGCCGCGTGGTCCGCGGTCGCCACGTGCGCGCCCCAGCGGGCGGTGTCCACCGGCCTGCCGAGCGCCCGGGCGGCGATCGCCGCCCCCGCCATCCGCCCCTGGTACTTGCCCTGGTGAGTGAGGAGCGCCCGGTGGTTGACGTCCCCCATCGCGTACAGCCACTCGCCGTCCACCCCGCGGACCAGGCAGCTGTCGTCCACCTCCAGCCAGGAGCCGTCGGTCAGCCCGACGCTCGCCAGGCCCAGCGCGTCGGTGCGCGGCGCCCGGCCGGTGGCGTAGAGCACCTCCTCGACCTCCAGGCCCTCGCCGCTGTCCAGCCGCACGGTGACCGTGCCGTTCACCCGGTGCAGCTCGGTCACCGTGACGCCGGTCCGCACCACCACCCCGGCAGCGGCCAGCCCGGCGCCGACCAGTTCCCCGGCGAACGGCTCCATCCGCGGCAGCAGCCCGGCCCCACGGACCAGCATGGTGACCCGGGAGCCGAGCGCCTGCCAGGCCGTGGCCATCTCCACGCCCACCACGCCGCCGCCGACCACCGCCAGCCGGCGCGGCACCGTGGCGGCGCTGGTGGCGTCGCGGCTGGTCCACGGGCGGGCCTCGGCCAGCCCCGGCACGTCGGCGGGCAGCACCGCGCGGCTGCCGGTGCACACGGCCACGGCGTGTCGCGCGGTGAGCAGCCGCTCCCCACCGTCCGGCGTGCGCACCGCGACCCGACGCGGACCGTCCAGCCGCCCCTCGCCGCGGACCAGCACCGCGCCGGTCCCCTCCAGCCAGGCGACCTGCCCGTCGTCCTTCCAGTGCGCGACGAAGGAGTCCCGCCGGGCCAGCACGGCCGGGGCGTCCAGCGTGCCGGTGGCCGCCTCGCGCGAGCCGGCCACCGCCCGCGCGGCCCTCAGCGCGGCGGGCGGGCGCAGCAGTGCCTTGCTCGGCATGCACGCCCAGTACGAGCACTCGCCGCCGACCAGTTCGCTCTCCACCACGGCGGTGGTCAGGCCGGCCGCCCTGGTCCGGTCGGCGACGTTCTCACCGGTCGGGCCGCCGCCCAGGACGATCACGTCGAAGGTGTCCGGGCCGTTGCCGTCGTCGGTCACAGGGCTCACGTGCGCTCCTCGGGGTCGCTGGTCCGCCGCCGGTGGGCGGTCAGGCCATCCTGGCCCGCAGGCGCCCAGCTTGCCCGGCGGCGCGCGAGATCCGTGAGTACCCCGGCGCGCGTGGTGGGCGTGCGGGTGGCGAGGGCGCGCGGGCAGCTACAGTGCGCCAGCTCGTTGCAGCCGGGTGAGCGAGAGCCACCCCGGGAACACCGGCAGCACCAGCGTGATCAGCCGGAACAGCACCACCGACCCCAGCGCGGTGGCGTGCCCGAGCGAGGCCGCCGCCGTCAGCAGGGCGGCGGTGGAGCTCTCCACCGCGAGCAGTCCGGCCGGGGTGGGACTCGCCGAGCCGATCGCACTGCCGACCAGGTAGGCGACCGCGACCGCGGCGAACCGCGGGTGCCCGTGCCCGGCCCGCACGCTGCAGTACAGGCAGGCCACCAGCGTCATCGACACCAGCAGCTGCCCGATCACCCCGGCGGCCAGCCGCCCGGGCTGGCGTGACAGGTCGCGCAGCCGGGTGAGCGAGCCGGCGAGCAGCGTCCGCAGCCGGCCCAGCGCCCAGCGCCGCGCGGTCGGCGCCGCCAGCACCCCGGCCGCCAGCAGCACGAGCGCGCCGGCGGCGATCGCCAGCACCGGCCAGGGCACGTGCTGGTGGGCGGCCGGGTCGAAGCCGAGCAGCGAGACGAAGAGCATCAGCTGGAGCAGGTGCAGCCCGAGCCCGACCAAGGAGCCCACCCCCACGCTGGAGACCGCCTCACCCGGTGCCACTCCCGCGCGCTGCAGGAAGCGGGTGTTCAGCGCCATGCCGCCCAGCCCGCCCGGCGCGACCAGCTTCACGAAGGCGCCGGACAGCTGGACCAGCACCGTCCGCCCGAAGCCCAGCCGCTCCGGCACGAACCCGAGGAACCCCAGCGCCGCCGCCGGATAGCTGGCCGCCGCGGCCAGCAGCGCGAGCAGCACCCAACCCGGGTCCGCGCCCAGCACCACCTCGACCGGATCGACGTCCCCCCGCGTCCCCTGGAAGTACAGCAGGACGCCGAAGACGACCGCCCCCGCGACGGTGATCAGCGTCCGCGGCCTGAGCCGCCCGGCCAACCCCGCCCGTCCCGTCCGTCCCTCCAGGGCCGCCGACCGCGGCTGTCCGGCCGGCCGGGCCTCGGGCCCCGCCTCTGATATCTCCGAGATCCCCGTTGTCACGCTGCATGCTCCCACGCGGCCCTCGAGCCGGGTGGGCCGAAGTCGAACAGCGGGGATGTGGTGCACGTCGCACCCCTCGTGCTTGCTCAGGGCACCGTGGCATACTCCGACTCGTGACTGGCAGCCGGATAACGAGGACCCTGCGCGCGTTGGTGTTCGCCGCGCTGGCCGTTCCGTTGTCCGCGGCCGGCCAGGTGGTGGTCACCGGTCGTCCACTGCCGGTGACCCTGGTGTTCGCCGCCGGTGCGGTGGTCTTCCTGCTGGCCGCCGTGGTGTCCGGCACCGAGCGTGGCTTCCTGCAGATCGCCGCGGTGTTCCTGCCGGTGGAGCTGCTGCTCAACACCACCTTCAACCTCGGCCAGGACACCTGCTCACCGCCGACCGGCCGCTCGCACGGCATTGACCTGGTGGTCTGTGGCGGCGGCTCGGTGAGCGACGGCAGCAGCGTGCTGACCATGGCTCCGGCCCTGGTCGAGCTGTTGCTGCTGGTGGTGCACGTGCTGGTCACCGTGCTCGCCGCGCTCTGGCTGCGCTGCGCCGAGACCGCGCTGGCCCGGCTGCCCGAGCTGGTCCGGGCGCTGGCCCGGCTGGCGCCGGACGCGCTGCGCGCCCTGCTGCTCGCGCCGATTCCGGCCCGGCCCGCCCCAGGCGCACCGTTGCCGGAGCCGCGTCCCGAGTACGCGCCCGTCGAGGACCTTCCGCTCAGCCCGTCCCGCCGCCGCGGTCCGCCCGCCGGCTACGCGCTCGCCTGCTGACCGCCCTCCCCGCCCGGGGAGCCGCGGGTCCGGCGCGCGCGTCCGGCCCTCTTTTCCCCTTCGCGGACAGGACTGAGCAATCCCATGGGTAAGACCCCCAACGACAGCAAGCCCAACAAGAGCGGCAACCCGAGCAAGAACGGCCCCCGCGGCAACGGGGCCGACCAGGCGCGGGACCGGCGGCAGAAGATGCACGAGGCCCGGCTGCGCGAGCAGCGCGCCGAGACGATCCGGCGCCGGGTGGTGATCGGCGTCTCCTCGCTGGTGGTGCTCGCACTGGCCGGCGGTGTGGCGCTGGCGATCAACAGCGGCAGCTCCAAGTCGGGCAGCGCCGCGAGCAGCCCCTCCGCTCCGGTGGTCACCCCGGCCAACGTGAGCGGGGACGGCACGGTGATCGTCTACGGCAACCCGAACGCCCAGCACACCCTGCAGGTGTACGAGGACTTCCGCTGCCCGATCTGCAAGAAGTTCGAGACCACCGACGGCAAGGCCGTGCAGGCGCTGGCCGACGACGGCACCTACAAGATCGAGTACCACATCGCCGCGTTCCTGGACGACAACCTGGGTGGCAAGGGCTCGATCCAGGCGCTGGCCGCGGCCGGCGCGGCGCTGAACCAGAGCGTGGACGACTTCAAGAAGTTCCACGACGCGCTGTACGCCAACCAGCCGAGCGAGGAGACCGACGGCTACGGCAACATCAACACCCTGCTCAACGTGGCCGGCCAGGTCCCCGGCCTGAGCACGGACGCCTTCACCAACGCGGTGAAGGCCAACACCTACCTGCCGTGGGCGCAGAAGGTGGCCGCCAAGTTCAACACCAGTGGCGTCACCGGCACCCCGACCCTGAAGCTGGACGGCAAGCAGCTGACCCTCTTCGACAACAGCGGCAACCCGCTCACCCCCGACCAGTACACCGCCATGATCAAGCAGCAGATCGGCTGATGAGATGACGCTCCCCGCCGACGCCGACACCGGTCAGGTGTCGTCGTCCCGTGGCTACTCCGTCCTGCTCGTGGTGGCGGGGGCGATCGGCCTGGCCGGCGCCTTCGTCCTGACCACCGACAAGATCAAGCTGCTGCAGAACCCGAACTACGTCCCGAGCTGCAACATCAATCCGATCATCAGCTGTGGTTCCGTGATGCGCACCGAGCAGGCCTCGGTGTTCGGGTTCCCCAACTCGCTGATCGGGTTGATGGCCTTCGCGGTGGTCGTGACGATCGGCATGGGAGCGCTCGCCGGCGCCCGGTACCGCCGCTGGTTCTGGCTCGGCCTGCAGGCCGGGACGGTCTTCGGGATCGTGCTGATCCACTGGCTGATCGGCCAGACCCTGTACGTGATCGGCGCGGTCTGTCCGTACTGCATGGTGGTCTGGGCGGCGACGATCACGCTGTTCTGGTACACGCTGCTGCACAACCTGCGCACCGGCGTGATCCCGGTCTCCGACCGGCTGCGCCCGGTGGTCCGGGAGTTCCACCGCTACCACTGGGTGGTGCCGGTGCTCTGGTACGCGATCATCCTGCTGCTGGTGCTGAACCGGTTCTGGTACTACTGGAAGACGTTGGTCTGACCCTGCTCGGCAGGGGAGCGGGGGGGGGGGGGGGGGGGGGGGGGGGGGGGGGGGGGGGGGGGGGGGGGGGGGGGGGGGAGGAGGGGGGGGGGGGGGGGGGGAGGAGGGGGAGGGGGGGGAGAG
>NZ_JBVHLF010000015.1:0-40264 GCF_055559155.1 Kitasatospora sp. NPDC024654 | reverse complement strand
TAACACGCCCCCCTTCTTGTTGGTATCACCCGGTCCCTTGCCCCCCGGGAATCTTTTGTTCCCCCCCCCCGCGGAGGGGAACCGAGGGCCACCACCCCCCCCCCCCCCCCCCCCCTCGGCCTGTTCCTGGACAGGAGAACCCGGTCGCGGTGTCGTATACAGAACTGCGGGGGCGACTGCTAAGGAGAGCCGCAATGCCGTTCGTGACCATGGCCGTCACCTACACCTTCGAGGACGGCGTCTGGGTCGCCCGGGAACCGGTCACCGGCTGCGCCACCGAGGGGACCACCGTCGAGCAGGCCCAGGCGATGATCACCGAGGCCCTGGAGCTCTACTACGAGGACGGCACCCGCGCCCCGGAGCAGGCGCCGGTGATGACCGGCCTGGTGCAGGTCGAGGTCCCGGACCGGGAGTGACGCGCGGGCCGGGCCCGCCGACTCCGTCGGGAGCCGGTGGCGCGCTCCCCGTTCCGGCCGGTCGGCCTGCCGTCGGTCATCCCCGGGGGAACGGCGTGCGGTCGCGCAGTCGGCGGGTGTGGGCCGTCTGCACCTCGGCGATGCGGACGAGGAACTCGCTGAACAGGTCGAGTTCGGCGGCGCTGTAGTGCGCCCTCAACACCTGCTCTCCGTCTTCGATCAGCGGTGTCAGCAGCTCGAACGCCCGGCTCCGGACCGTCTCGGTGGCGCGCACGATCAGCCGGCGCTTGTCGGTGGGGTGAGCGGTGCGGGTGAGGTAGCCGATCCTCTCGAGCCGGTCGAGCATGGCGGTCACGCTCCCGGTGGTCAGGCCGAGCCGGTCGGCCAGCAGTCGCGGGGTCACGGGCTCGGGCTCCTCCCTGATCAGGATCTCCAGGCAGCGCAGGTCGGTCTCGTTCACGCCCAGCAGCCGCGCGACCTCCCGGTCGAAATCGTCCACGGCAGCCTGATAGTTCGACACGGCCTCCCCCACCTGGGCGGTGGAGACAGCGGGAGCGGAGTCGCTTGACAATCGAGTGACCACTTTCCATACTCGAGATAGCTTGATTATCAAGCTATCTGATCGGCGAGTGTTCCGGTAGTCCGACGCCCGGCGAGGCCGCGAGTCAAGGAGCGACGTCCGGCGCAGGCGGGGTCACCATATGACCTCCGCGCCCGGGCCCCAGAACTCCGAAATGCCGTTCATCGGTTCGATCTCACTCTAGGAGTTCACATGACCCACGTACTGATCGTCGGAGCCGGAGTCGCCGGCCCCGTGCTCTCGATGGCCCTGGAACGCGTCGGCATCGAGTCGAGCATCTTCGAACGTGACCCGGCCGGAGCCGAACAGCGCGGCTCGTGGCTGACCTTCCAGGCCAACGGCATGGACGCACTCCGCGCCATCGACGCGGCCGGGCCGGTCGAGAAGCTCGGCCACCCGAACGACGCCATCAGCTTCGTCAACGGCAAGGGCAGGCTGCTCGGGCGGATGCCCATGGCCGCCCGTCGGCCCGACGGCCAGGAGTCGCTGGTGATGCCGCGCGCCGGCCTGTACGCGGCCCTGGGCGGACTCGCCCGCGAGCGCGGTGCCCGGGTCACCTACGGCAAGCAACTCGTGGAGGCGACCTCGGTCGGCAGCGGCGTGCGGGCCCGTTTCGCCGACGGCACCACCGCGACCGGAGACCTGCTGGTCGGCTGCGACGGCATCCACTCCCCGGTGCGCACGATCATCGACCCGCGGGCCCCACGGCCCCGCTACGTGCCGGTGCTCAACGTCGGCGGGTACATCCCGGACTTCACCGTCGAGGTTCCGCCCAAGGAGTTCCGGATGCAGTTCGGCACGCGCTGTTTCTTCGCCTGGATGCCGACCCCGGACGGCGGCACCCTGTGGTTCGCCAACCCGCCGATGGCCCGCGAGCCCGAGCGCGGGGTGCTCTCGGGCAAGTCCGACGCCGAGTGGCGGCGCTGGCTGCACGAGCTGATGCGCGGTGACGTCGGGCCGGCCCACGAGATCATCGATGCCGCGCCCGGGCCGTTGCTCGGCTGGGCGACCTACGACATGCCCGTCGTCGAGCGCTGGCACAACGACCGGAACATGATCATCATCGGTGACGCCGCGCACGCCACCGCGCCGTCGGCCGGCCAGGGCGCCTCGATGGCCCTGGAGGACGCGGTGGTCCTCGCGAAGTGCCTGCGCGACTGCCCCGACGCGCGCTCCGCGTTCGCGACGTTCGAAGCACTGCGCCGCGAACGCGTCGAGAAGATCGTCAAGCACGGCCACCGGAGCTCCAACTCCAAGGCCGCCGGCCCGATCGCCCGCGTCATCCGGGACCTGATGCTGCCGATCATGTTCGGGCGCGCCGCGAAGGACGACGGGAACTCGATGATGTGGCTACAGGGTCACCACATCGACTTCGACGAGCCCGTCACGCCTCTCGCCCGCTGAACCCGGTGTTCCCGGGCAGTGGTTCGGTCGGGTGATGTTCCGGCGCGGGGCGCGATCCCGGGTGGCGTCGGGGCAATGGCTCTGAGGTTCGTCAGTTTTCTGCTTATCCGATTAATGACTGAGCCGAGGAGATCATGCGCACCCGACACACGCTTCGCGCCGCCACCGCCACCGCAGGCGCCCTGCTGGTCCTCGCGATGCCCACGGGCGTCGCCCGGGCCGACACCATCCCCGTCTTCGAATACAGCACGGAGCCCGAGGGCGGGGACTACTGGGACTTCGACAACCCGCACGGCAACGACTGCTACAACGCCCGTGGGGACGGCTACACCTACAACGGCACCGCCCATGAGGCCCAGCTGTACAGCGGGCCCTACTGCACCGGGGACCTGGTCGGCGTGCTGCGGCCCGGGCGGGACGATCCGGACTACTACTTCGACAGCGTGTGGCTCACCCCCTGAGGCCCCTGGGACGGAGGGAGGGCCCCACGGTACCGGTGGGGCCCCGGGGGCCTAGCCGATCGGGATGACGGCCCAGGGCTGGGGGTCGAGCGCGGGCTGCAGGGCCACCATCGGGGGGTAGATCCGTTCGAGGGCCATGCCCAGGGTGAGCGCCTGGCCCTCCTGGTCGCCCTGCTCGTCGGCGTCGAAGGTGATCACGTACTTGTCCTCGTCGCCTGAGATCCGCCAGGCCGTCGGCAGGGCGGCGCAGACGACCTTCTGGTTCGTCGCGGCCTCGTCGGCCCGCAGGTAGGTGGCGGTGGCCCGGTTGTGGAGGACGTACGCCCCCGACGGCTGCTCACGCCGGACGGTCCACTGCTGCTGGCGGTAGAGGTCGGGTTCCAGGGGCAGCAGGACCGCCGGTCGATCCGAGGCCATCGCGGTGAGGTAGCTCGGGCAGTCCGGGAAACCGATGGTGTACAGGCCGTCCGGGATGATCGCATCGGACATGGCGTCGCTCCGATCTCTTTACGTGTTCAAGCCACAGCGGAGAGTACGCCAGGGGTGGCGCCAGGGGTGGCTTTTCCGTTGAGCTTCACCCGGGAGTGGACCGGCCGGCTGTCCACCGGACTGCCGCCGGCCGACGGCCTCCGGTCCGTCAGGGCCGGACATCGTCCGTCGGAACCTGACGACTGGTCACGATGTCGGCCAACTGCCGGGCGGCGTCGGTGGGGCTGGCGGGGTGGATGAGCTCCGTCCGGTGGACCAGGCGGGGCTCCGAGACCGGGACGGCCGCGATGCCGGGAAGAGCGGCGGCAAGCGACAGGGGGAGTGCGGCGAGGCCGTGGCCGGCGGCGGCCAGTGCGGCGAGGCCGTGCAGATCGGTCCCGCGGTGGCGAATGCGGGGGCGGAATCCGTCGGCACGGCAGACGGCGCGCAGTCGGTCGAGGGGGATCGCGGTGTCGGGGGCATCGATCCAGTGGGCTTGCGTGAGGTCGGTCAGGCGTGCCGAGCCACGCCCGGCCAGCGGATGGCTGCGGGGCAAGAGCACGGCCAGGGGCTCCTCGGCCGCGGCGAGCGTGGTGGTGGGGCCGAGATTCGGCAGTGGGAGCGGGTCGCTGGGGGCGGCGGCGCCGTCGACGAGGCCGACGTCGGCGCGCCCGGTGAGTACGTTCTCGACCACCGCTTCCCAGCCGAGGGCCCGCACCTCGAGGTCCAGAGGGTGGGTGGTGGTGTGCAGGTGGGCAAGGGCCTGCGCGACGGCAGGGCCGAGGGCGGCGGGCGTGTGGGCGAGGACCAGCCGGGTGGGGCGGGTGGGGTGCAGCCGTGCGATGTCGGCGCGGGCGGCGTCCAGGAGCAGCAGCAGGGCGGGGGCGTGCTCCATCAGTCGTGCTCCGGCCGGTGTGGGAGCCACGGGCCGGCGTTCGATCAGTCGGGTGTCCAGGTCAGCCTCGAGCGCGGCGACGTGCTGGGAGACGGCGGACTGGGTGTAGCCGAGCGCCGAAGCGGCGGTCGAGAAGGAGCGGTGCTCGAGGACCGCCACGAAGGTGCGCAGCAGATGCGGATTCACCTGCATCAGTATTGCTTATGCACGATCCAGAAAACAGCGTTGGACCTGATGCGCGATGGTCAGCAGGATGGCTGCCATGAACTGCACCGCACGTATCGCTCTGGTCGGGGACCGTTCCGACGCCATCCGCTCCCACGCCCGCATCCCCGGTCTGCTCGAGGCGCTGCGTGTGCGCGAGGGACTGGACCTGGACGCCTACTGGATCCCCACCGAGGACGCCGACCAGGGCCTCGGCGGCTTCGACGCGATCTGGGCCCTGCCCGGCAGCCCCTACCGCAGCGAGGACGGTGTCCTGTCGGCGATCCGCATGGCGCGCGAGAGCCGCATCCCCTTCCTGGGCACCTGCGGCGGCTTCCAGCACGCGTTGCTGGAGTTCGCCCGCAACGTCTGCGGCCTCGACCGCGCCGGCCACGCCGAGAACGACCCGGCGACCGCCGACGATGACGCCGTGATCGTCCCGCTGGCCTGCTCGCTGGTCGGCCATGAGGGCGCCGTCAAGGTGGCCCCCGGTTCCCGGGCCGCCCGGCTGCTCGGCGCGGACCGCATGCAGGCGCGTTACCACTGCAGCTACGGGCCCAACGCGCACCACCTGGACGTTCTGCGCGGACACGGCCTGGCCTTCACGGGTACCGACGAATCCGGTGGGGTCCGCATCGCCGAACTGCCCACCCACCCCTTCTTCCTGGCCACCCTCTTCCAGCCCGAACTGGATGGTGACGGCACCCGGGTCCACCCGCTGATCACCGGTCTGGCCGCAGCCGCCGCCGACCACGCCAGTACCCGATGAGCCTGTGTACCCTGCTGGACCGGGCGAGCACCCCCGTTCGCGCCTGGCTGCGCGCGTGCACCGTGCCCGAAGCCCGCGCCAGCAGCCCGCTCGCCACCTTCCCGGAGGCCGCGCTCAGCGCGGAGCGCGTCGGCTCCGCGGCACCCACCCGATCCGACCGGAGAGCCGCTCGAGAAATGAACTGACCGGCCATCAGATACCGCCGAAGACCGTGCCTCCCGGTTCACTTCGGCAGTCCGGGCGATCCGTGCCGGCGGGGTGCCGCTGGGCGACTCGCGCTCCTGGTGGCAGCGTTCTGCGCAACTTCCGTTTTGCCGTCCAGAGATTGACAGGATGACAGTAGGCCTCAGGCGCCCGTGCGGGACCCTGGGGTACCTGTCGCATGCCGTAGGCAGTGGTGGGAGCGGGCCGACGAACGGTCACCGACAACCTGCACTCGACGCCAAGTCGCGCGTCTGTCATCTGACGAGGGGAATGTAGTACTGATGGAGACAATTGACCTTCGCAATCACGCGTTCGTGCCCGAATCCACTCTTCCGGCCATGGAACTGTGTCAACTCCTGCGCGCTTGGCGAGTCGATGCGGGCACCAAGTCGCGACGGGAAAAGGCGGTTCCGCAGAAGGAGGTCGCCGCACGCATCGGCGTGAGCGAGCGCTGGTACCGCAGCCTCGAGGCCGGGGACGACATCTCGCTCTCCGGTGACATATCGGGCAGGCTCTCCCGGGCGCTGGAATTGGGACCCGATGAGCGCATGGTCCTCTACAGCCGCGCACTCGACGGTGTTGTGGGCCACAACTAATACAACGTCCCGACCCGAACGCGGGCGGCAAGATTTTGCCGCCCGCGGCGCGACCCGGATGAGCGGTAATTTTCCGCCGGTCGCCCTGCCGGGCGATCCACAAACCCCGCGAACCGGACGTTCCACGCAGCGGCAAAATTCTGCCTCTTGACGGGTTTGTATACCGATGACGGTATCCCGTTTCATCGAGCGGACGTCACACGACGACCCGAGCAGTCATGCGAAGGTTTAAAGCATGGCACTGCAATTCGCGAGCACGGCGAACAGAAACGTTCTCGCCCGCAGTCACAGGAATCGCCTCGACCAGGCGATCGTTGACTCCGGCTACCGCAGCCGCTTCCGTACCTGGGAACGGGTTGCCACGGTCCGAAACAGCCCGACCCGGGAGCTGGATGACACCGGCGAACTCTTCTTCAGTCCCGAACTCGTGCCCGCCCTGTCACATCCGATCCTGGAGCAGGCCGAACCCCACATCCGTGAGACCGTGCTGGTCCACCGTCTCTACGAGTACCTCAAGTTCACGATCGACCTGGAGCAGAGCGCGGTCATCCCGGTCACCGGGCACATCAGCCGTGGCATGTCCGGACTCGATCTGCGCGTGGTCCGCGACCGCACCCAGATCGCTCCGGCCCTCCCGGAGACGCCGACCTTCACCGCCGAGCTGGCGAGGATCCACGAGGAGCTGCCGAGTCAGATCCGCGGCCTGGCCGAGATGCTCTTCGCCATCGTCAGCGAGACGCTCATCTCGTCGATCCTCGACGAACTGCCCAAGGACAAGCGGCTCCCCGAAGGTGTTCGCGACATGGTGGCCGATCACGCGGTCGACGAGGCCAAGCACCACTCCTACTTCTCGACGCTGCTCCGCCACCTGTGGCCCGCGATGACGCCGAAGGAGCGGGCGATGGCGGGACCGTACGTCCCGCGGCTGATCTACGCGTTCCTGGAGCCGGACTACACGAGCGCGGCTCCGGGGCTGCGGGCCGCCGGTCTGACGGGCAACGAGGTGGAACAGGTCCTGAGCGACGTCTACACCCGCGACAAGGTCGTGAGCGACATACGCCGCAGCGCCGCGCCCACCCTCCAGTACTTCATCGAGGCGGGGGCGAGCGCGGTGCCGCCCTCGAGGTCTTCCAGGAAACGGGGTTGGTCGCATGAACGCGGCAACCGTCCAGGCTGCCCGCGCCCTGACACCGACGGTCACCCAGTACTGGCTCACCCGTGCGCCCGGCGGCTCGCCGCTACCGACCGCCGTGCCCGGCCAACACGTCACGCTGCGGGGGCGTGGAGGCGTTCGACCTGCTGGCCTCCCACTGGGGAATGCGCCCGAACACGGGGTCGTCCGAGGTCAGGCGGGACAAGTTCCTGATGCAGGGTCGGCTGCGCGACGCGGGCGTCCGGTACATCCCGCACCACAGGGCGTCCGACACGGAGTCCATCGTCGGGTGGTGTGCCGGGAGTGGACTGGCCGAGTGCGTCGTGAAGCCGGTCAAGTCGTTCGCCACGGACGGCGTGTACTTCTGCTCGGACCTGGACGAGGTGCGTGCCGCATGTGAGCGGCTGTTCGGGCGACTCGACCTCGCCGGCGAGCTCATCACCGAGGTCCTGGTCCAGGAACGCCTCGTCGGGCCCGAGTTCGTGGTCGACTCGGTGTCCCTCGACGGTTCGCACTTCATCGTCAACATGTTCCGCTACACGAAGGAGACGGTCGACGGGAACCCCGTTTACCGGGCGATGTCGGCCGTGGACGTCGGCGACCACCCGGACATCGTGGCCTATGGGGAGCAGGTTCGCTCCGCGTTGGGGATCGAGAACGGGCCCGGCCACAGCGAGCTCATCCTCACCGAGAACGGACCGGTTCTGATCGAGACGGGTGCCCGTATGCACGGGGGCCTGGGCGCGAAGCTCGTCGATCAGTCGTCCACTCATTCCCTGATCGACCTGACCCTGGCATCGCGCGTGGCGCCGAGCGAGTTCCTGCACCGGACCAGCGTGCGGCCGTCGCTGCGGAAGGGCGTCGTCGAGTGCTTCCTGTCCGCACCGACGGCGGGTCTGGTCACGGCGAACCGCGTGCGGAAGACCTGCGGAGAACTCGGCAGCTATCTCTTCGACACCTGCGCCCAGGTGCCGGGGGACCGGATCGAGAAGACGATCGATCTGATCACCTCGTACGGCCGTGTCGTTCTCGCCAACGCGGACGCCGAGGCGCTCGCGCGGGACAGGGAGCACGTCCTCGAGCTCGACCGGCGCGGCGCGCTCGTCGAGGTCCTTCCGGACGCCTGGGGTCTGTCCGGCGGATCAGGCGTGAGCCTGATCCGCCGGATACCCGGAGCGAGTCAGGCCGGCGAGAACTGAGCGACGTACTCGGCGAACGGCGGGATGCCAACTTCTGCCCGACGCTCGTCCATGCGCTCGGGATCCTCACAGGGCCACGGGATCGGCGAGCCGTCCTTCACTCCGGCGATCTGCGTGCCGTAGAGCTGCTTCTGCCCTTCATTCACAAGGGTGCGATCACGCAGAAAGGCCAGATCACGCGGGCTGGCAGAGCCCGTGGACACCGCCTGCTCCATCAGCCGCAGCGCGCGCCGCTGAACGTCGAGCTGCCGGTCGGCGTGCTGCGCGATCAGCCACGCAGCCCGGGCCGCATCCTCACCGACCAGTTCCGCGGTCGGCCACCCGTGCGCGTCCATGATCTTGTTGAGGCGATCCGCATGCTGCGCGGTCATGCGGCGCCACGTCAACTGCTCTGCCGGGTCCTCGCTGTTCGCCTGGCGCGCGGCCTGGTGATCTGCCGCGAGCATGGCGGTGAGCTCCCTGGCCACTACGGCAACGTCGGATGGCATCCCTACTCCAAGTCAGATCGAAGTTCTCACTGGTCATCCGCAACCTTAGGTGTGCAAATCACGACAAAATATCCTCCCAAGGGACGGTGGCAGACACGTCCGGATGTTGGGATACTTGATCTATCCGCGGAGCCAGAGCCGGATCGAAGCAGCGCAGACAGTCCCATGGAAGATGTAGGCGCGCTTGTCGTAGCGCGTCGCGACGGCGCGGAAGTGCTCCAGGCGGGCCGACAGCAGCCTTCCCCTGCCAGATGGACCTTGCTCGTCAGGCCGCCCCGGGAGCGTCCGAGTCCCTCGTCGGGGCGGTGCTGCCGAGGCATTGATCTTTTTTCGGGACCCGTGGCGTTCTGCGCGGAGCTCCGGCCGCGTGCTGGTGGGCGCGGCACGACGTTGAGTCGACGCTCACCATGCTCCAGTCCACTCGCCCCTGAGCATCGGCATCGGCCAGGACGGCCTGGAAGATCCCGTCCCAAGTCCCGTCTGCGGACCAGCGCCGATCGCGCTCGTAGACGGTCTTCCAGCTCCCGAACCGCTCGGGCAGATCGCGCCAGGGCACTCCCGTGCGGACCCGGAACAGAATCCCGTTGATCACCTGCCGGTGGTCGCACCAACGCCCGTCGCGGCCACCGGTCTTCGGCAAATGCGGCTCCAGCCGCACCCACTCGTCCTTGGTCAGATCTCCCCGCCCCACGACCAGAGCAACGATCCGACCGTCAGACAGTCACAAGATCCGCCGGACGGACCCTAGCCGCGCCAGGGGCTGACGGTTGAAGCCGTCAGCCCTTTCCGCTGCCGTGAAGCCACGCGCAGTGCCACAGCCGGTGATGATCCGACCGAAAGGGGCGTGGGCCGGTTCATCCGGGGGAGGACTGCTGGGCCTCTCGGGTCAGGCGGGCCACCCGGGCTCGGAGTTGTTCACGACGGTCGGCGGGGCGGACCTGCCGTGGGGTGCGGGTCCACTCCGGGCCGCCGCCCGGTCGGCGGAGGTAGAGGAGGCCGTCGAGGTGATCCATCACGACGGCGAGCGCCTCGGTGGAGAGGTCGACCACGATCGAGCCGGCGGGCGGGGGCGGGGAGTCGGGTGGGAGGGATGTCACGGGTTCAGTTCCCATCGCACAGGGGGCAGTGCGGCCAGCCCAGCGGGCAGGGCCGTGCCCGGGATGATGCGGCTGAGGCAACGGGCATGTGCGGTGAGGCAGTCGGCGATCGCCAGGGCCGTCCGAGCGCCGCACCCGCCCAGCTCCACATGCGCTCCGGCAGACGTGCTGGAGACCCGGCGGGCGGCGAGGGAGACGAGCGGGGGGATCCGGTGGAGGTCCAGGGCGTCCTCGAGGGCCTGAGCGGCCTGGGCGGCCTCCCGGAGGTGTTCGCGGACCCGTCGCTCGTCGGCATCCTCAGTCCTGAACACGCTCGACCCCCGCGCGGACCACGGCCGCCAGGCGCTTCACCACGTCGGGCCGGGCGGCGCCGAGTTCGACGAGGACGGTGCCGGTGAACGGCGAGTGCCGGTCGATGCCGGTGGAGGGGAGGGTGACCTCCGCGAGGGTGAGCGAGGCGGTCAACTCGGCGAGCGCCTCGGTCGCTTCGCGACGCGCGGCGGCGATGTGCCGGGAGAGGGGCGACGGCATCGGGAGTCCGTTCTGGGGAAGGGGGTGGAAGCGTTCATCACTGTGTGTACTCCACGGGTTGCTCAGCGACGCTACGATTGGCTGGGTTGGGGCTTGAAATGCCCCTGGTCAACCAGTAGGGGGCTCAATCATGGCTCTTGCGGACCTTCTTGACCCGACGTCATCGATCATGGCGTTCTACGCGACGGACCTGCGCCGGAAGCGCGAGGAGGCTGGGATCACCCAGCGGGCGATGGCGAAGCGGGCGTTGATGGCACCGTCACTGCTGAACAAGATCGAGGCCGGGGTGCGGCTGCCGAGCGAGGACCTGTCGGAGGTCGCCGACGCGATGCTCGGGACGGGGGATCACTTCCGGCGGCTGTGGCCTCTGGTGATCAAGTACGCGTATCCGGCGTGGTTCCGTCCGTTCGTGGATCTCGAGGAAGCGGCGAGGGTCATTCGGAACTTCGAGATGCAGGTGGTACCCGGTCTGTTGCAGACCGAGGAGTACGCCCGCGCTGTGCTGGCTGCGAGTCGGCTTGACCGCGAGGTTGTGGAAGAGCGGGTGGTGGCGCGTCTTCAACGGCAGAAGATCCTGGAGCGACCTGACCGGCCGGAACTGTGGGTGGTCTTGGACGAGATCATCCTGCGGCGTCCGATGGGCACTTCGGAGATCCAGCGTGCGCAGCTTCAGCACCTCATCGACGCCGCTGAGGAGCCACGCACCGTGATTCAGATCCTGCCTCTCAGTGCTGGATTGCACGCAGGAATGGATGGCGCGTTCTCCGCCCTCACACTCGACGAGGGGCCGGGTGTGGTTTTCGTGGATGGCTTCTTGCAGGGGCACATCGTGGGGGATCCAGCTGGGGTTGAGACGGCCGGGCGTGTCTATGATCTCTTGATGGGCGACGCACTCCCGCATGCTGCGTCGATCGACCTGATTGCTGCCGCTATGAAGGAGCTGAGATGACCAACGCGTCGTGGCGCAAGAGCAGTTACAGCGGCACCAATGGTGGCAACTGCATCGAGATCGCGGACGGTCTCGCCGGCGTGGTCCCGGTCCGTGATTCCAAGGATCCCGACGGGCCCGTGCTGGTCTTCAGCGCCGAAGCGTTCGCGGACTTCATCGCGAGCGTCAAGAAAGATCTTGTTTGACCTTTGAACACCCCTCCCGCACGGCGCGTACCTCTCGGTGAGCGCGGCGAGCCCGCCGCCACAGCCGACCGTGTTGGGGGCATCATCCATGATCACCATCAGCCGAACGGGGAAGGCGGTGGCCGTGGCCACCGCAGTGCTGGCCCTGGCGACCGCGTGCGGATCCTCCTCCGGGGCGTCCGCCTCGCCGGACGCCCCCGCCTCCCCGTCCCCGGTGCCGTCCGTCGCGCCGTCGGCCGCCGGCACGACGCTTCAGGTGGTGAACGACCCCACCCTCGGCCAGGTCGTCGCCGACGGCACCGGCCACACGCTCTACCGCTTCGACAGGGACTCGGCGCACCCGCCGACCTCCAACTGTTCCGGTTCGTGCGCCACGATCTGGCCCCCCGAAGCCGCCCCCGCCGGCCAGGTCACCGCCACCGGCGTCGACTCCGCCCTGCTCGGCACGATCACCCGGGCCGACGGCACCAAGCAGCTCACCCTCAACGGTTGGCCGCTCTACCGCTTCGCCTCCGACACCGCCCTCGGCGACACCAAGGGCCAGGGCGTCGGCGGCAGCTGGTTCGCCAGCACCCCGACCGGCGGCAAGGCGATGGCCATGGCGGGCCACGCCGCCTCGATGAGCCCCAGCCCGTCGAGCGCCGGCGGCTACGGCGCCTACTGATGGCTACCTCGCACGGGAGGCACGGGTGCGCCAGGATGGCCCTGTGACCGATCACCGTCGTCACGGCGCCGACGCCGGCAGCGACGAGGAGCTGATGCGGGCGCTCTACCGCGAGCACGCCGGGCCGCTCTTCGGCTTCGTCCTGCACCTGGTCGGTGGCGACCGCCAGCGCGCCGAGGACGTGGTCCAGGAGACCCTGGTCCGCGCCTGGCGGCACGCCGACCGGCTCGACGTGGCGGCCGGCTCGGTCCGCCCGTGGCTGGTCACCGTGGCCCGTCGGATCGTGATCGACAACCACCGGCGCAGCGCCGCCCGGCCGCCCGAAACCGACGCGGCGCCACTGGAGTTGCTTCCCGCCGAGGACGAACTCGATCGCGCCCTGCGGCTGATGACCGTCTCCGACGCGCTGGGTGCGCTCTCCACGGCGCATCGGGAGGTCATCGTGGAGACCTATCTCAAGGGCCGTACGGTGAGCGAGGCGGCGGCCGAACTGGGCATTCCGGAGGGGACGGTGAAGTCGCGGGTCTTCTACGCGCTCCGCTCGTTGAAGCTCGCCCTGGAAGAACGAGGAGTGACGTCGTGACCGCGCCCCGGGATCCGCAGGACCGGCACCTGGACGCCGGTGCGTACGTCCTCGGCCTGCTCGGCGAGGCGGACCGGACGGCGTTCGAGGAGCACCTCGCCGGCTGCCCGCGCTGCGCCACCGAGGTCGCGGAGCTGGGCGGCCTGGAACCGATGCTGGCCGAGTTCGCCGCCGCCGCCCAGGTGCCGGGCGGCCTGCTGGGCACCGCACCGGACGCCGTGCCCAGCGCCGTGCTCGCCGGCCCGAGCCCACGGCTGCTGGCACGGACGCTGGCCGAGGTCCGCGGCGCCCGGCGGCGGCAGCGGGCTCGGCGGCTGGCGCTGGTGGCGGCCGCGGCGGTGCTGATCGTCGGCGGGCCGGCGGTGACCGCGACGGTGATCGACTCCGGTGCGCACCAGAGCGCGAGTGCCGCAGTCTGGTACTCGGCGACCGGCGCGGACGGGATCCGGGCCTCCGTCGGGGTGACCGGCGAGGGCTGGGGCAGTGCGATCAACCTCAGGCTGACCGGGGTGACCGGGCCGCGGAACTGCTCGCTGCTCGCCGTGCCGGCCAACGGCGGCGCGCCGCAGACCGTCACCAGCTGGCAGATCTCCCCGGCCGGCTACGGTGCGCAGCCGGTCACCGAGCTGGACACCTCGGGCGGTACGGGCTACCACCCCGGGGAGATCAACCACTTCGAGGTGCGGGACCTGGCGACCAACTCGGTGCTGGTCTCCATCCCGGTGGCGTGAGCGTGGCGGGCGGGTCGGCCGTGCGGACCGGCCCGCCCGCGGCCGCGCCCGGCGGTGGCAACCGCGCCCGTAAGCTGTGCGTATGACCGCACATGTGCAGAGGGCGGAGCCGGCGGAACACCCCACGCTGCGGATCGACCCCCGGGAACGGCTGGACGTGGCCGTCGAGGTGCTCGGGCTGCTGGCCGACCGGACCCGGCTCGCGCTGTTGCAGCGCCTGGTGGTGGGCGAGGCGGACGTCAGCACGCTGACCGAGGCCTGTGGCGCCGCCCGGCCCTCAGTCAGCCAGCACCTGGCGAAGCTGCGGCTGGCCGGACTGGTCGCCACCCGCAAGGAGGGCCGCCGGGTGGTCTACGCGCTGCGGCACGGGCACCTGCGCCACCTGGTCGAGGAGGCGTTCAACGTCGCCGACCACCGGCTCGGCGGGCTGCCGCCGCACGACTGAGGCGCGACGCGTCACAGCACCGGGCGGACCGTGCTCACCCGGTCCGCCGGGCCAACAGGTACCCGCGCCGGGTTTCCACCTCCTGCGGGTAGTTGACCCGCTCCAGCCGCGCCCGCACGGTGAACCCGGCGGCCGCCAGCAGCCGGGCGACGGCCTCGACGTCCAGGAAGCGGAAGTCCACGTCCACCGGGTGCCCCCACCACTCGGACAGCCGCCGGACCTCGGTGCCGAGGTGGAACGAGACCAGCAGGCTGCCGGAGGGCCGCAGCACCCGCCGCATCTCGTGGAACGCGGGCAGCAGCTCGGCGGGTTCGAGGTGGATCACCGAGTAGAGCGCCACCGCCGCGGTGAACTCCCCGTCCGCCGCGGGCAACCGCAGCAGGTCCCCCTCCCGGAACTCCACCTCCGGATGCCGCCGCCGCGCGACCTCCACCATCCCCGGCGACAGGTCGATCCCCACCGCCTTCACCCCGCGCCCCGCCAACCACCCCGTCACGTGCCCCGGCCCGCAGCCCAGGTCCGCCACCACCCCGCCGGCGGCCTCCTCGACCACTGCCCCGAGCAGCGCGCGGTCCACCACCTTGTACGTCAACTCGCCCGCGATCCGCCCCTGGTACTCCTCCGCCACGGTGTCGTAGCTGACCCGCACCCGTCCGTGATCCCCAGTCGTAGCCATGCCCCCAGCTTGGCACCGGCGGGCCCGGTGCCGGGGGAAAACCGTGTGCGGATCGGGCGGCCGGCTGGCAGGCTGCCCAGGTGACAGACTGGATCACCACACCCATCGAACCGCGCCTGCTGCGTGGCGCCCTCGACGTGGAACGCACCGCGCGCGGTGTGCTGCCGCACCGGCTGCCCGGCTGGGCCCGGCGGCAGTTCCCCGACGGGTACCTGGCCATGGTCGAGGCGCAGCCCTCGGGCGTGCGGTTGGCCTTCCGCACCCGGGCCACCGCCGTCGAGCTGGACGTGCTCGCCACGAAGACGGCCTACCAGGGCGGCCCGACCCGGCCGGACGGCGTGTACGACCTGGTGGTCGACGGCAGGCCGGCCGGTCGGGCCAGCGTGGCCGGCGGCAACCTGCAGACCGTCGACATGGCCAGCTGGTCCGCGGTCACCCGTCCCGGCCCGCCCGGCACCGCCCGGTTCGCCGGGCTGCCCGCCGGCGTGAAGGACGTCGAGATCTGGCTGCCGCACACCGAGATCACCGAGTTGATCGCGCTGCGCACCGACGCCCCGGTCGAGGACGCGCCCGACCGCGGTCGCAAGGTGTGGTTGCACCACGGCAGTTCGATCAGCCACGGCTCCAACGCCGACAGCCCGACCGCGACCTGGCCGGCGCTGGCCGCCGCCCGGGGTGGCGTGGAGCTGACCAACCTGGGGTTGGGCGGCAACGCCCTGCTCGACCCGTTCGTCGCGCGCGCGATGCGGGACACCCCCGCGGACCTGATCAGCGTCAAGATCGGCATCAACCTGGTCAACGCCGACCTGATGCGGCTGCGCGCCTTCGCGCCGGCGATCCACGGCTTCCTCGACACCATCCGCGAGGGGCACCCCGGCACGCCGCTGCTGGTCGTCTCGCCCGTCCTCTGTCCCATCCAGGAGGACACCCCGGGCCCCATCGCGCCGGACTTCGACGGCCGGCGACTGAGCTTCCGGGCCCTCGGTGACCCGTCGGACCGCTCGCGGCTGACGCTCAACGTGATCCGGGACGAGCTCGCCCGGATCACCGCGCAGCGGGCGGCCGAGGACCCGAACCTGCACTACCTGGACGGCCGTTCGCTCTACGGCGAGGCCGACTTCGCCGAGCTGCCGCTGCCCGACCAGCTCCACCCGGACCCCGCCGGCCACCGCCGGATCGGCGAGCGCTTCGCCGAGATCGTCTTCGGGGCCGGCGGTCCGTTCGCGGTCGCCGGCGGCTGAGCGGTCGCCGGGTCGCGTCGACGAGCAGGGGCCGGCCGGGCGTTCGACGCCCGGCCGGCCCACGGCCGTCGGGGGGATCAGCCCTCGGTGCCGTCGTCCTCCAGGTCGCCCTCGGCGGCCAGGAAAGCGGCGCGCAGCTCGTCCAGCAGGGCCGGGTCCGGCTCGGCCCACAGGCCGCGGTCGGCGGCCTCCAGCAGGCGCTCGCTGATCCCGTGCAGGGCCCAGGGGTTGGCGCTGGTGAGGAACTCGCGGTTGACCGGGTCGAGCACGTACTCCTGGGTCAGCCGCTCGTACATCCAGTCCGCCACCACGCCCGTGGTGGCGTCGTAGCCGAACAGGTAGTCCACCGTGGCGGCCATCTCGAAGGCGCCCTTGTACCCGTGCCGCCGCATCGCCTCCAGCCAGCGCGGGTTGACCACCCGGGCCCGGAAGACCCGGGCCGCCTCCTCGGTGAGGGTGCGGGTGCGGACCGCCTCCGGCCGGGTGGAGTCGCCGATGTAGGCGGCGGGGGAGGAGCCGGTGAGCGCCCGGACGGTGGCCACCATGCCGCCGTGGTACTGGAAGTAGTCGTCCGAGTCGGCGATGTCGTGTTCGCGGGTGTCGGTGTTCTTCGCCGCGACGGTGATCCGCCGGTACGCGGTCTCCATCTCCTCGCGGGCCGGTCGGCCGTCCAGGCCGCGGCCGTAGGCGTAGCCGCCCCAGACCGTGTAGACCTCGGCGAGGTCCGCGTCCGTCCGCCAGTCCCGGCTGTCGATCAGCTGCAACAGCCCGGCGCCGTAGGTGCCCGGGCGGGAGCCGAACACCCGGACGGTGGCCCGGCGTTCGTCACCGTGCTCGGCCAGGTCGGCCTGCACGTGGGCCCGGACGAAGTTCTCGGTGTCCGCCTCCCGCTGCGCCGCCGCCAGCCGGACGGCGTCGTCCAGCAGCGCGATCACGTGCGGGAAGGCGTCCCGGAAGAAGCCGGAGATGCGCAGCGTCACGTCGATCCGCGGGCGGCCCAACTCCTCCAGCGGTATGGGCTCCAGGCCGGTGACCCGGCGCGAGGCGTCGTCCCAGACCGGCCGGATGCCGAGCAGTGCGAAGGCCTCGGCGATGTCGTCGCCGGCCGTGCGCATCGCGCTGGTACCCCAGAGCGAGAGGCCGACCGAGGGCGGGAACTCGCCGTCGTTGTCCGCCTGGTAGCGCTCGACGAGCGAGGCGGCCAGCGCCTGCCCGGTCTCCCAGGCGAGCCGGCTGGGCACCGCCTTCGGGTCCACCGAGTAGAAGTTGCGGCCGGTCGGCAGCACGTTGACCAGCCCGCGCAGCGGCGAACCGGACGGGCCGGCCGGCACGAAGCCACCGGTCAGCGCGTGCACCACGGCGTCCAACTCGTCGGAGGTGGCGGCGAGTCGGGGAACCACCTGGCGGGCCGCGAAGTCCAGTACCTCGGCCACCGCGTCCGGCAGCCCGGCAGCGACCTTCGCCACCGCCTCGGGCGCCCAGCCCTCGGCCTCCATCGCCTCGACCAACTCCCGGGCCCGCGCCTCGGCCTGGTCGGTGGCGCCGAGGGTGAGCGCGGCCTCGTCCAGGCCGAGCGCCTCCCGCAGGCCGGGCAACGCCCGCACGCCGCCCCAGACCTGGCGGGCGCGCAGGATGGCCAGCACCAGGTTGACCCGGTCCGGGCCACTCGGCGCCTGGCCCAACACGTGCAGACCGTCCCGGATCTGGGCGTCCTTCACCTCGCACAGCCAGCCGTCGACGTGCAGCAGGAAGTCGTCGAAGCCGTCGTCCTCGGGGCGTTCGTCCAGGCCGAGGTCGTGGTCCAGCCGGGCGGCCTGGATCAGGGTCCAGATCTGGGCCCGGACGGCCGGCAGCTTGGCCGGGTCCATCGCGGCGATGTTGGCGTGCTCGTCGAGGAGTTGCTCCAGGCGGGCGATGTCGCCGTAGGAGTCGGCGCGGGCCATCGGCGGCACCAGGTGGTCGACCAGGGTGGCGTGCGCGCGGCGCTTGGCCTGGGTGCCCTCGCCCGGGTCGTTGACCAGGAACGGGTAGATCAGCGGCAGGTCGCCGAGCGCAGCGTCCGGGCCGCAGTCGGCGGAGAGCGCGGCGGTCTTGCCGGGCAGCCACTCCAGGTTGCCGTGCTTGCCCAGGTGGACGATGGCGTCCGCGCCGAAGCCGCCGTCCTCGCGGGCCGCCCCGATCCAGCGGTAGGCGGCCAGGTAGTGGTGCGAGGGCGGCAGGTCGGGGTCGTGGTAGATGGCCACCGGGTTGGCGCCGAAGCCGCGCGGCGGCTGGACCAGCACCAGCAGGTTGCCGGCCCACAGCGCGGCGAGCACGAGGTCACCGTCGGGGTTCTGGCTGCGGTCCAGGTAGAGCTCGCCGGGCGGCGGACCCCAGTGCTCCTCGACGTCGGCGCGCAGGCCCGCGGGCAGCTTGGCGTACCAGCGGCGGTAGTCGGCGGCCGGGATCCGCACCGGGTTGCGGGCCAGCTGGTCCTCGGTGAGCCAGTCCTGGTCGTAGCCGCCGGCGTCGATCAGGGCCCGGATCAGCGCGTCGCCCTCGTGCTCGCCCTCCGCGGGGACCAGGCCGGGCAGTGCGTCCGGGCCGTCCTCGGGGCCGATGTCCCAGCCCTCGGCACGCAGTCGGCGCAGCAGTCGGGCCGCGCTGGCGGGGGTGTCCAGGCCGACCGCGTTGCCGACCCGGGCGTGCTTGGTCGGGTAGGCGGACAGCACCAGCGCCAACCGCCGCTCGGCGGGCGGGATGTGGCGCAGCCGGGCGTGCCGGACGGCGATCCCGGCGACCCGGGCGGCGCGCTCGGGGTCGGCGACGTAGACGGTCAGGCCGTCCTCGTCCAGCTCCTTGAAGGAGAACGGCACGGTGATCAGCCGACCGTCGAACTCCGGCACCGCCACCTGGGTCGCGGTGTCCAGCGGGGACAGCCCGTCGTCGCTGCCCTCCCAGGTGGCGCGCGGCCAGGTCAGGCAGAGCGCCTGCAGGATGGGCCGGTCCAGCGCGGCGAGCGCGCCGGCGTCCCAGGCCTCCTCGTCGCCGCCGGCCGAGGCGTCCGCCGGGCGGGTGCCGCCGGCGGCCAGTACGGTGGTCACGATGGCGTCGGCGCGGCCGAGTTCGGCCAGCAGCTCGGCCGGGGCGCCGCGCAGCGAGGAGCAGTAGTACGGCAGCGCCTGGCCACCGGCGTCCTCGATCGCCGCGCAGAGGGTGTCCACGAAGGCGGTGTTGCCGCTCATGTGGTGGGCGCGGTAGTAGAGCACCGCGACCCGCGGGCCCTCGGCGCGGCGCGCGGTGCGCTCCAGCGGGCCCCAGTCGGGCGCGGAGGCGGGGGCGGCGAAGCCGTGGCCGGTGAGCAGCACGGTGTCGGAGAGGAAGGCGGCCAGCTCGGCCAGGTTGGCCGGGCCGCCGTGCGCCAGGTAGGCGTGCGCCTCGGCGGCCAGGCCGGCCGGGACGGTGGAGAGCTCCATCAGCTGGGCGTCCGGCGCCTGTTCACCGCTCAGCACGATCACCGGGCGGGGGCCGGCGAGGAGCGCGTCCAGCCCCTCCTGCCAGGCGCGACGGCCGCCGAGCAAGCGGACCACCACCAGGTCGGTGCCCTCCAGCAGGGCGGGCAGGTCCTCGGGGGTGAGCCGGGCGGGGTTGCCGAGGCGGTAGCCGACCGGGCCGGTGCTGGCGCGGGCGGAGAGCAGGTCGGTGTCGGAGGTGGAGAGCAGCAGGATCACGCGGCGGCCCTCCCACGGCGGATGGTGGGGAGGGGCAGGGCGCCGGGAACGGGCAGGCCCTCGGGAACGGGCAGGGCAGGGCAGCGCATACGGCTAGCCTTCCTCGGGGTCCGCGCCCCGTAAGAATCACGGACGGCAGGAGTTCCTGGCTCCCGCGGCCGGTGAGCCGCGGTCACAGTGGCGGGACCGCACCGGTTTCACACCGGTTTCCTCCCCTTTGCGCCGTCGCTGGCGAGGGCGAACCAGCCGGCCCGCCCGGCGACATAGTAGAGCCTCGGTGCCGGCGGGTGGCCGGCAACGGGACGAAGCACACAGCGCGCCGAGGGACACCGGAGACATGGATCACGCTGGTCGCGGGGCATACGTCCGGTCGGATCATCGGTATGCTCGCCGCCATGTCAGCCACTCCCACGCCGCCCGAGCCTGCCCCCGTCCGGGCCGGCCGGGGGCGCGACGACGCCTGCCCGGGGGCGCTGCGGCTGCACGCGGCGGACGACGGCGGACTCGCCAGGGTGCGGGTCCCCGGCGGGCTGCTGGCGGTCGATCAGGCCCTCGCGTTGGCGGAGGCCGCGCAGGCGCTGGGGGACGGCGAGCTGGAGACCACCTCGCGCGGCAACGTGCAGCTGCGCGGCCTGGCGGCGGACGCCGGCGCGGAACTCGCCGCGCGGCTGCGGGCGGTCGGGCTGCTGCCCTCGGAGTCGCACGAGCGGGTGCGCAACATCGTGGCCTCGCCGCTGGCCGGGCTGGACGGCGTGGGTTTCGCGGAACTGCGGCCGTGGGTGCGCGAACTGGACGAGCTGCTGCGCGGCAGTGAGACCGCCCGGGAGCTGTCCGGACGGTTCCTCTTCGCGCTGGACGACGGGCGCGGCGACGTCGCGGCGCTGGACGCCGATGTGACCTTGATCGCACGGCCGGCGGGTGCCGGCGCCTGGCTGCGGCTCGGGCGGTCCGCGCGCGTCGCGGAGCTCGCCGGGCTCGCGGACGGGCCACGACTGGCGCTGCGGGCGGCGGAGGAGTTCGTCCGGCTGCGCAGCGGCGCCTGGCGGGTGAGCGAGGCCGACCCGGACGGCTCGTTGCTGGCGGAGCGGCTGGGTGCCGAGGGCCTGCCGTGGCGTTCGCCGCCCGCGCTGCCCGGTACCCGGCCGGTGGTCGGCGCGGTGGCCGGGGGCGGCGCCCTCTCGGTGGGGCTGCGGTTCGGACGGGCGAGCGTCGAGCAGTGGCGGGCGCTGGCCGGTGCCGCCCGCGGCGAGCTGCGGATCACCCCCTGGCGCGGCGTGGTGCTGCCCGGGGCCGACCCGGCGGCGCTGCCCGGGCTCGCCGCGGCGGGCCTGCGCACCGACCCGCGCTCGCCGTGGGAGCAGGCCAGCGCCTGCACCGGCGCGCCCGGCTGCGCCAAGTCGCTGGCCGACGTGCGCGCGGACGCCGCGACGGCGCTGGCGGTGGACGCGCCGGACGAGGCGCGGCTGCTCCCGGTGCACTGGTCCGGCTGCGAGCGGCGCTGCGGCCACCCCGCCGGCCGCTGGGTCGACGTGCTGGCCACCGGCTCCGGCTACCGCGTCGCGGTGCGCCAGTCCGGCGACAGTGGAACAGAAGTGACGACCCAACAGATGGTGGCAGCGGTCGCCGCCGCCCGGAGGACCACGTGATCGAGTACGAGAAGGACGGTGCGGCGATCTACCGCGAGTCCTTTGCCACCATCCGCGCCGAGGCGGACCTCGCCGGCCTGCCCGCCGACGTCTCCCAGGTCGCGGTGCGGATGATCCACGCCTGTGGGATGACCGACCTGGTCGCCGACCTGCTCTACAGCCCCGGCGTGGTGGCCGCCGCCCGGTCCGCGCTGCGGGCCGGCGCGCCGATCCTGTGCGACGTCTCGATGGTGGCCAGCGGCGTCACCCGCAAGCGGCTGCCCGCCGACAACGAGGTCGTCTGCACCCTCTCCGACCCCGCCGTGCCGGGCCTGGCCGCGGAGTTGGGCACCACCCGCAGCGCCGCCGCGATGGAACTGTGGCGGGACCGGCTGGCCGGCTCGGTGGTCGCCGTCGGCAACGCGCCGACCTCGCTGTTCCGGCTGCTGGAGATGGTCGAGGCGGGTGCGCCCCGACCGGCCGCGGTGATCGGCGTGCCGGTGGGCTTCGTCGGCGCGGCCGAGTCCAAGCAGGCGCTGGCCGAACACCCCTCGGGCCTGGAGTACCTGGTGGTCCGCGGGCGCCGTGGCGGCAGCGCGATGGCCGCTGCCGCGCTCAACGCGATTGCGAGTGAAGTGGAATGACGGATCGTCAGCATTCGGTTGGGCGGCTCTACGGGGTCGGCCTCGGCCCCGGCGACCCGGACCTGATGACCGTGCGGGCCGCCGAACTCATCGGCAAGGCGGACGTGGTGGCGTACCACAGCGCCCGGCACGGCCGCTCGATCGCCCGCTCGATCGCCGCCCGTTACCTGCGCGAGGGGCAGCTGGAGGAGCCGCTGGTCTACCCGGTCACCACCGAGACCACCGACCACCCGGGCGGCTACCGCGGGGCGATGGACGAGTTCTACGCCGAGGCGGCGGCCCGGCTGGCCGCGCACCTGGACGCCGGGCGCGACGTGGTGGTGCTCGCCGAGGGCGACCCGATGTTCTACGGCTCGTACATGCACATGCACAAGCGGCTGGCCGACCGCTACCCGACCGAGGTGGTTCCCGGGGTGACCTCGGTCAGCGCCGCGGCGGCCCGGCTCGGGCGGCCACTGGTGGAGGCGGAGGAGGTGCTGACCATCCTGCCGGGCACACTGCCCGAGGAGGAGCTGACCGCCCGGCTGGCGGCCACCGACTCGGCCGCGATCCTCAAGCTCGGCCGGACCTTCCCCACCGTGCGGCGGGCCCTGGAGCGCTCCGGGCGGCTGGCGGAGGCGCAGTTCGTCGAGCGGGCCACCATGACCGGGGAGCGCACCGCGCCGCTCGCCGAGGTGGATCCGGAAAGCGTGCCGTACTTCTCGCTGGCGGTGCTGCCGAGCCGGATCGGGCTGCCGGCCGCCACTGAGGACGACGCACGGGCCGACCGGGGCAGTGTCGTCGTGGTCGGGCTCGGCCCGGCCGGCCCGCTCTGGCTCACCCCCGAGGCTCGCGGCGAACTCGCGGCCGCCGACGACCTGGTGGGCTACACCACCTACCTGAACCGGGTCCCGGTCCGGGCCGGTCAGCGGCGGCACGGCTCCGACAACAAGGTCGAGGCCGAGCGCGCCGAGTTCGCCCTCGACCTGGCCCGGCGCGGTCGTCGGGTCGCGGTGGTCTCCTCCGGTGACCCGGGCGTCTTCGCGATGGCCACCGCCGTGCTGGAGGCGGCCTGCGCCGACCCGTACCGCGAGGTGCCGGTGCGGATCGTCCCCGGCATGACCGCCGCCCACGCGGCGGCCTCCCGGGCCGGTGCCCCGCTCGGGCACGACTACGCCGTGGTCTCGCTCTCCGACCGGCTCAAGCCCTGGGCGGTGGTGGCCGAGCGGCTGCGCGCGGCGGCCGCCGCGGACCTGGTGCTCGCGCTCTACAACCCCGGTTCGCGCAGCCGGACCACCCAGGTCGGCCTGGCCCGCGACGTGCTGCTGGAGCACCGCGCGCCGGACACCCCGGTGGTGCTGGCCCGCGACGTCGGCGGCCCGGAGGAGCGGGTACGCACCGTCCGGCTCGGCGAGCTGGACCCGGCCGAGGTCGACATGCGGACCATCCTGCTGGTCGGCTCCTCGCAGACCCGGGCCGTTCGGCGCGCTGACGGCAGCGAGGTGGTCTGGACCCCGCGCCGCTACCCGGAGAGCTGAAAGGGCGAGGGGCCCCTCGGTTCACACCGAGGGGCCCCGGGACCTGGCCGTACTGCTCGAGCGGTCAGGTCCAGCTGGTGTCCTCACCCGACGCACCAGCAGACAGCACGACTGTTCGTGCGATTGCCCGACCCTGCTGGATCCCCCCGTACCGCGTCATTTCCCTACCTCTCATCCCCGTGATGGCGAGGCACCCCGCTCACCCCCGTAACGCAGGCCGTGCATGCTGCCGAGGGAGGCGCCGGACCTGCTGGTCAGCGGGATTCCTCGAAACCAATGGTCAGGAGGTGTCGGCTGTCGTCCCCTGCTCGACAGCCGACCGCTCTTGGCCAACACCTAAGAAGGTACCGGTCGGTACCGACAACGGGTACCGCATTTCTTCCCCGGGGGAGGCCGCCCGGAGGGTGGGGCCGGCCGTCGTCGGCGGACGGCGGGTCAGCCCGGGAAAGTCACCTCGGTCAGCCGCTCCGAGGCCTCCCACAGCTGCGCCGCCCGAGCCAGGTCCCGGCACTGCCGCGGCGGCCGGGCGGTGGTCGGCAGCCCGGTCAGCCCGCCGGGGCCGTCCGGTCCGTAGTACCCACCGCTGACCGCGCGCGGGCTGGTGGCCGCGACCAGGGAGGGCAGCGCGCCGCGGGCCGCCTCCTGGGTGAGGCCGGGGATCATCGCCGGCCACTCGCTGACGTTGAGTGCGGCCCGCTCGGGCGCGCGGCCCAGCATCGGCCCGTTGGACGTCAGGTTGGTCCGGGTGTAGCCCGGGTGCGCGGCGTTGGCCCGCAGGCCCCAGCCGTACCGGCGGCTGCGCCTGGCCAGCTCCTGGGTGAACATCAGGTTGGCCAGCTTGGAGCGGCCGTACGCCTCCCACGCGTGGTAGCGGCGCTCGGAGTTGAGGTTGCCGAGGTCGATCCGGCCGAGGTGCGCCGCCAGGCTGCTGACCGAGACCACCCGCGGTGCGCCGCTGCGGCGCAGCAGCGGCAGCAGCCGGCTGGTGAGCGCGAAGTGCCCGAGGTGGTTGGTGCCGAACTGCAGCTCGAAGCCGTCCCGGGTCAGGTGCCGGCTCGGGACGGCCATCACCCCGGCGTTGTTGACCAGCAGGTCGAGCGGCCGGTCCTGCTCGGTCAGCCGGGCGGCGAAGTCGGCCACCGACTCCAGGCTCGCCAGGTCCAGCACCTCGACGGTCACCGAGCCGGCCTTGCCGGTGGTGTCGGTCGACTCCGCCAGGTCGGCGCGGATCCGGGCGGCCGCCGTCTCGCCCTTGGCGGCGGTCCGGACGGCCAGCACCACCTCCGCCCCCGCCAGCGCCAGCCGGCGGGCCGTCTCGAAGCCGATCCCGCTGTTCGCTCCGGTGACCACGGCCAGTCGGCCGCTCTGGTCGGGGAGGGCGATGTCCTTGATCCGGTGTGCCACCAGGGCTCCTCGGGTGGTGGGTGGGAGTTCCGGCCAGGCGACTGGGTCCGGGTCGGGCGGTCTCGCGGTACCCGACCGTGCACGGCCAGGAGCTGACGGTACCTCAGCGGGCCCGTAGCCAGTCCAGAGCGCCCGCGACGTCCGGTACCACCGGCACCCCGGCCGGGGCGGCCGGCCGTCGGACGATCACCACCGGCAGCCCCAGCTCACGGGCCACCGCCAGCTTGGGCGCGGTGGCCGCGCCGCCGCTGTCCTTGGTGACCAGCAGGTCGATCCGGTGTCGCCGGAACACCTCCCGCTCGTCCGCCAGCCCGAACGGGCCGCGGGCCAGCAGCACCTCCAGGTTCGGCGGCAGCGGCGGCTCGGGGGCGTCGACCGAACGTGCCACCAGGTGCACTCCGGGCACCGCGGCGAACGCCGCCAGCCCGAGCCGCCCGGTGGTCAGCAGCGCCCGGCGGCCCAGACCGGGCAGCGCGGCGGCGGCCTCGGCCAGCGAGTCCACCGGGTGCCAGCGGTCGCCCGGGACCGGGACCCAGCCGGGCCGCCGCAGCGCGAGCAGGGGAACGCGGACGGCGGCGGCCGCCTCGGCCGCGTTGCGGCTGATGGCCTGGGCGAAGGGGTGCGTGGCATCGACGAGGGTGTGCACGTGCTCCGACCGCAGCCAGTCGGCGAGGCCGACCGCGCCGCCGAAGCCGCCCACCCGGACCTCCCCGGCCGGCAGCCGGGGCTCGGCGACCCGGCCGGCCAGCGAGCTGGTGACCCGCAGCGCGGGGTCGCCGGCCAGCTCGGCCGCGAGCCGGCGGCCCTCGGTGGTGCCGCCGAGGATCAGGACGTGCTGCTTCAACGGTGTTCCTTCCACCGGTCGGGGCCGGGTCCGCGGGGGCCGGCGTGGCTGAGGCGCCCGACGACCGTACCGCCGCGGCCGTCGTACCGCCGTACCGCCGTGGGTACCGCGGCCGACCCTTGGCGGACCGAGGGGTGACGCCGGGCGAGGAGTCGTTCCGGCGTGCCCGCTGCGGGACGGTCAGCGGGTCGCGGGTCCGGTTCCTACCCGCGCCCGACGTGACGTGCCAAGCCATCCAGGATGAGGGCCAGTCCGGCCTCGAAGGCCGACTCGTGATCCATCGGTGGGACGTCGGCCGTGCGGTCGGCGCCGTCGCCGCGGTCGGCGTCCACCTGTTCCTCCAGGACGCTGCCCAGGGTGAAACGGCCGGCGGCCAGCATTGCCGTCCAAGCGGCCCGCTCCGGCACGCCCGACGCGATCAGGAACGCCGTCTTGTGGGCGAGCCGGTCGAGGTCCACTCCGCCGGGCATGCTGCCGGCGTGGAGCCGCGCGCCGTCGCGGCGCGTCAGCAGGGCCCGCCGGAAGCTGCGCATGTTCTCCGGGAACCAGTCGCGCCAGTCGTCGTCGGGCTCCGGCAGCGGGGCCGTGGCATGGGGTGCCATGGCGGCTTCGGCCATGGCGCTGAGCAGCTCCTTCTTGTTGCGGAAGTGGTAGTAGAGCGACGGCTGTTCGACGCCCAGTCGCTTCGCCAGTTGTCTCGTGCTGACGGCGTCCAGGCCGACCTCGTCGAGCAGGTCGAGCGCGGAGGAGAGGACGGTCTCGCGGTTCATTTTCGCCACCTTGACAACCTATCGCCGATAGGTGACTCTCTCAAAAGGAAACTATCACCGATAGAAATGGTGTGCGGCATGACGCTCGGACCAGGAACCACCTCCCTGAGGGTCCTCATCTGCGGCGGCGGGATCGCCGGGCAGGCTCTGGCCCACTGGCTCGCCCGGGGAGGTCACCGGGTGACCGTCGTCGAGCGCTTCCCGGCGCTGCGGGCCACGGGTGCCCAGGTCGACCTTCGCGGCCAGGGCATAGACGCCGTCGAGCGCATGGGGCTCCTCGACGCCGTCAGGAGCAAGCTCGTGGACGAGCCCGGTGTCGCCTTCGTGAACGCCCGCGGCAGGGTCCGGGCGACGATCATGGCCAACACCTCCGGCAGGGGCCGGCAGACCCTGACGTCCGAGTACGAGATCATGCGCGGGGACCTGGTGCGGATCCTCCACGACGCGACGAAGGACGGCGTGGACCACGTGTTCGGCATCAGCGTGGAGCGTTTCGAGCAGGACGGGAAGAGGGTCGTCGCCCACTTCTCCGACGGCTCCCGCGACGAGTTCGACCTCCTGGTCGGTGCGGACGGGCAGGGATCGCGCATCCGCCGGGCCATCCTTCCGCCGGGCTCTGCCGATCCGTACCGGCCGCTGGGAATCCACCTGGCCTACTGGTTCATCCCGCGCATCGCGTCGGACGGCAACATCCGGGACACCTACCACGCCCCCGGTGGCCGGATGATCATGCGCAGGAGCCACAACCCGACCGAGACCCAGGTCTACTTCGCGCTGCGGGAGCGGTCTTCGGAAGCCTCAGCCGTCCACAGGGAGCCGGTCGAGCGCCAGAAGCAGTTCTGGACCGAGAGGTTCCGCGACGCGGGCTGGCAGGCCGAGCGGTTCCTCGCAGGCATGGCGGAGACCGAGAGCTTCTACTCCCAGGAGGTCGTGCAGGTGCGCACGGACACGTGGTCCCGGGGGCGCGTGGTCCTGGTCGGCGATGCCGCACACTGCGCATCCCCGTACAGCGGCATGGGGATCTCCGGCGGCCTGGTCGGCGCATACGTCCTGGCCGGTGAGATCAACCGGCACGCCCACGACCTGCCCACGGCCCTGGCGAACTACGACACCGTGCTGCGGCCGTTCGTCGACGAGATCCAGGCCGCGGTGAAACCGCGTCTGCTGCGCCTGGCCATGCCCACGAACCAGCGGGCCATCGACGCCTTTCACGCCCTCGCGGCGCTGGCCTGCTTCCTGCGCCTCCCCGATCTCGTCGCGCGCCACGCGAAGGAGGACCGGGGCGGCGGTTGGCAGCTCCCTGACGTCCCTGGCCGCGACGCCGGCTAGAGGGTCGTGTCCCGCCTTGTGGTGTAGCCGATCTTGCTTGAGATCTTCACGGATGCTCGGCTAACGAGAAGCCGGACAGCGCGCCCGGACCGAAGCCCACAGGCTGACGGCCCGTCAAGCCAGGCGGGGGCTCCTCGAAGCCGGGATTCCGGTCGTGAACTGCGCTTTTGTCACCTTGATCGGCTACACCACGAGGCGGGACACGATCGGCTAGAGGGCTACAGCTGGCAGGAGCGGTCGCGGTCGGCCGAGTACAGGTGGCTGTCCCGGAACTGCTCGGCGCCCAGGGTGCGGCCGACCAGGATCACCGCGGTGCGGATCACCCCCGCCTCCTTGACCTGGCCGGCGATGTCGGCCAGGGTCCCGCGCAGCACCAGCTCGTCGGGGCGGCTGGCCATCGCGACCACCGCGGCCGGGCAGTCGGCGCCGTAATGCGGCAGCAGCTCCGCCACGATCCGTTCCACGTAGCGAGCGGCCAGGTGCAGCACCAGCAGTGCTCCGCTGCGGCCCAGGGTGGCCAGGTCCTCGCCCTCGGGCATCGGGGTGGCCTGCTGGGCGATCCGGGTCAGGATCACCGTCTGGCCGACGGTCGGCACGGTCAGCTCGCGCTTCAGCGCGGCCGCCGCGGCGGCGAACGCCGGTACGCCCGGCACCACCTCGTACGGCACGCCGGCCGCGTCCAGCCTGCGCATCTGCTCGGCGACCGCGCTGAACACGGACGGGTCGCCGGAGTGCAGTCGGGCGACGTCCTGGCCCGCCCGGTGGGCCCGGACCAGTTCGGCGGTGATCTCGTCCAGGTTCAGCCGGGCGGTGTCGACCAGCCGGGCGTCCGGCGGGCACTCGGCCAGCAGTTCGGCCGGGACCAGGCTGCCCGCGTAGAGGCAGACGCCGCAGCGCGCCAGCGTCCGGGCCCCGCGGACGGTGATCAGGTCGGCCGCTCCGGGGCCCGCACCGATGAAGTAGACGGTCACTGCTGTCCTTCCTGTTCCCGTAGCGGGGGCTTGACCACCGACCACTGGGTGACCGGCATCGCCTGCCGCCACCCGGTGAACCCGCCGACCGGCACGGCCTGCGCGACCGCCAGCCGCAGCAGCTCCCCGCCGTGCTCGCGGTACCACCGGGTGAGCAGCGCCTCGGACTCCAGCGTCACGGTGTTGGCCACCAGCCGGCCGCCCGGTGGCAGCGCCGCCCAACAGGCCTCCAGCAGGCCGGGTGCGGTGAGCCCGCCGCCGATGAACACCGCGTCGGGGCACGGAAGTTCGGCCAGCGCGGCGGGCGCCGGTCCGGTCACCACGCGTAGTCGCGGCACGCCCAGTGCGGCGGCGTTGCGCTCGATCCGGGCGGCCCGCACCGGGTCGCGTTCGATGCTGACCGCCTGGCAGGCGCGGTGTGCCCGCAGCCACTCGATGGCGATGCTGCCGGAGCCGCCGCCGACGTCCCAGAGCAGTTCGCCGGGTGCCGGCGCGAGCGCCGCGAGCGTGACCGCCCGAACTTGACGCTTCGTCAACTGACCGTCGTTCTCGTAGAGTTCGTCGCGCAGGCCGGGCACCAGCGAGCCGCGCGGGGTGCCCGGGGCGGCCCGGCACTCGACGGCGACCAGGTTGAGCGGGTCGCCCGGCGGGTGTGGCCAGTCGTCCGCGGTGCCGGTCAGCATGCGCTCGGCCGGACCGCCCAGCTGCTCCAACAGGTGCAGCCGGCTGGGCCCGTAGCCGTGCTCGCGCAGCAGGCCGGCGACCGCCGCCGGGGTGCTGGCGTCGGCGCTCAGCACCAGCAGCCGTGCGCCGTCGTGCAGCGCACCGGCCAGCGTGGCGAGGTCCCGGCCGACCAGGCTGACCGTGCCGGTCTCCTCCAGCGCCCAACCCAGCCGGGCACAGGCGTAGGAGGCGGCCGACGGGTGGGGCAGTACCCGCAGCCGCTCGGCGCCCAGCAGCTCGGTCAGGGTGCGGCCGATGCCGAAGAACATCGGGTCGCCGCTGGCCAGCACCGCGACCCGGCGGTCGCCCTGGGCGGCCAGCAGCCCGGGCACGGCCGGGCGCAGCGGCGAGGGCCAGCCGATCCGCTCGGCGGTGACCTCGGCGGGCAGCAGGTCGAGCTGCCGGCGTCCGCCGATCACCACCTGGGCGGCCGTCAGCGCGGCGCGCCCGTCCGGCGCGAGCCCGGCCCAGCCGTCCGCCCCGATCCCCACGACCGCCACCGGCGGGGGTGTGGGCTGACTGGTCAACGGGGGCTCCTCGCAGGTCGGGGCGGGTGGGCACGGGCAGCCTACCGGGCGGCGCGGCCCGGGTGACCGGCGGACCGGTGTGATCCTCCGCGCGCCCGCGGTCGGGTACCGCGCGGCCCGGCGGCACTCCGCGGCCGTCGACGTCCGGCCCGGCCTGAGACGATCGGCCCATGACGACCACGACCACCCTGAGGGCGGAGGGCCTGCTGCTCCGCCCCTGGCGGCCCGAGGACGCGACCGCGCTGGCCGACGCCGCCCGGGACGCCCTGCTCCGCCGGTTCACCTCGCTCACCGTGGCGGACCCGACCGAGGCACGCGCCTGGATCGACGTCCAACGGCACGGCTGGCGGACCGGCGAGCGCCTGGCGTTCGCCGTCTTCGCCGCACGATCCGACGGAGTGGAAGGCGAGTTGCTCGGCCAGACGGTTCTCAAGCGGAACTCGGAGGCCGGTCAGGGCGTCGCCGAGGTCGGCTACTGGACCTCCGCTCCGGCCCGTGGTCGCGCGGTCGCACCGCGCGCCCTGGAGGCGCTCACTCGATGGGCCTTTGCCAGCTACGAGTTGGACCGGCTGGAGCTGTTCCACCGAGTGGACAACCACGGCTCCTGCCGGGTCGCCGAGAAGGCGGGCTATCCCTTCCGACAGCTGCTGTCCACTCGGCCGCCGGCGTTTCCCCGGGAGGGGCACCTGCACGTGCGGACCGCTGTGACACCGGCCGGCTGACTCCGTCCGTTCACTGCCAGATCATGTTGTTCGCCTTCACGCCGTCGGCCTGGACGGTGTGCGCGGTGTGTGTGGTGTGTGCGGCGGCCGGTGCGCCGAGCGTGGCGAGGACGGCGGCGGCCAGGGTGACGAGCGCGGCGGTGGCGGCCTGGGCGAGACGGGACCGGAGCATGATGGGCGTCCTTGGCTGAGGGCGACAGGGGTGGTCCGGTCGTGCGTCCCGCGGTGACGCGCCGTCCGGTGAGAACTACTCTCATCGCTGGTCAGAGCCGGTGGAAGGGCTGCCGGCTGGACGAAAACGGCCTTGGACGGTTCTGTCCAGCGGGCAGTCCTCGCACCGGTGGGGAGTGCGTCCGCCGACCGTGGTGGCCCCTGGCCGGAACCGTCCACGAAGTGGCGTTGGCCGGCGTCTTAACGTCGTGCAATGATCAGGTCGCACGTTTGGAGACCTTGTCACCGGGGGGTTCAAGGAATGCTCGCGACTTTCGGGCTGGACGCGACGGCCGAGGCGGTCTACCGGGCCATGCTCGCGAGGCCACGGGAGGGCGTGGCGGGGCTGGCGGCCGTGCTGGCGCTGCCGGAGGACGAGGTGCGGCAGGGGCTGGACACGCTGAGCGAGCTGGCACTCGTCCGTCCGTCGCACGACCGGGACGCCGGGCCGCGGGCGGTCCCGCCGGACATCGGCATGGAGTTGCTGATGGCCCGGCAGCAGGAGGAGTTGGCGGCCCAGCAGCAGCGGATCGAGGCGTCCAGGGCGGCGGCGGCCCAGCTCATCGCGGAGTACGCCGAACTCCGGCCGGCGGCGCCCCACCCGGGTGTCGAGCAGTTGGTCGGGCTGGACGAGATCCGCGACCGCCTCGCCACGCTCACCCGCCAGGTGGAGACCGAGGTGATGACCTTCGCGCCGGACGGCGGCCACACCCCGGAGAGCATCGCCGCCGCGCGGCCGCTCGACGAGAACCTGTTGAGCCGCGGCATCCGGATGCGGACCGTCTACCTGGACAGCGTCCGCAACAGCGCGCCCACCGTCGAGTACACCGAGTGGCTGGCCGCCCTGGGCGGGCAGGTCCGCACGGTGGCCTCGCTGCCGATCCGCATGATCGTGGTGGACCGGAGCACCGCGGTGATCCCGGTCAACAACGACGACACCGCGGCCGGTGCCGTCGTGCTCACCGGCCACGGCACGCTGACCGCGCTGTGCGCGCTGTTCGAGAGCGTCTGGGCGGCGGCCGAGCCGCTGGGCGGGGTGGCCCCACGGGAGACCGGTGGGCTCACCGGCCAGGAGGCGGCCGTGGTCAGGCTGCTCGCCGAGGGCCTGACGGACGAGACGATCGCCAAGCGCCTCGGCGTCTCGACCCGCACCGCCCGCCGGATCGCCACCGACCTGATGACCCGGATCGGCGCCCGCAGCCGCTTCGAGGCCGGCGTCCGGGCCGTCCAGCACGGCTGGCTGCCGCACCACCTCTGAACGCCGGGCGCGCCCCGTCCGATTCCTCCCTACCGGCGCCCGGCCGCCGCGTTCAGTGAGGGATCGAGAAGGACCGGCTCCGCCGTCCGCACCCGCGCCAGCTCCGTCGGGTCCAACTCGGCTGTGGCCAGGGCCTTTTCGGCCGGACCGGCGTCGGCGAGCAGGGTGCCGTCCGGCCCCCAGACCGCGCTGCCGCCGCAGCCGTGGTACGGACCGCTGGGACCGCTGAAGTTGGCCAGCAGCACGTAGCCGGTGTTGTCCAGCGCCCGCGCCGGGAAGAGGATGTCGCGCTGCCGTTCACCGTTCCCACGGCCGAACATCGCGCCCACCAGGTACCCGTGGCACCCGGCGAGCGCGGCGGCCCGGGCGTGCTCGGGGAAGCCGGAGTCCCAGCAGATGCCGAGCCCGAGGCGCCAGCCGGCCAGCTCGACCGTGCAGCCGCTCGACCCCGCGCCGAAGCCGGCCGCGCGTTCGGTCGGGGTGACGTGCTGCTTGTCGTACTGGGCGACCAGGTGGCCGTTCCGGCCGAGGACGAGCTGCGAGATGAGCGGTCCCCCGTTCCCGGGATCGAGCGTCGGCGCCCCGACCGCCACGGCGGTACCGGTCTCGGCGCAGGCGGCGGCCAACGGGTCGAGCCGGGGGTCCGTGCCGCTCAGCATCTGGCGGCCCGGGTCGGCCAGGATCCCGGGCAACTCGTACCCGGTGAGGAACAGCTCCGGCAGCACCAGCAGGGAAGCTCCCCGATCGGCGGCCCGCCTGACCAGTGCGGCACTGGCGGCGACGTTGGCGGCGACGTCCAGCGGGACGCAGGGCGCCTGGCCGGCCGCCAGGGTGATGGGGGTGGTGGGCAGATCGTGCAGATGATCCATGTCTGATCAACCTACCGCACCGCGTCCCAGGCCCGGCTGGCCGTTCGGCCGGCGCCGCGAGAGTGGGTTTGGTTCTCCAACGGTTCCGGAGCTACAGTGAATCCAGTTTTCAAACTTGCTTCGGGGCTCGAGGAGGAGACCGTCATGCGTGATGCCGTCATCGTCGAGGCCGTCCGGACCCCGATCGGCAAGGGGAAGCCGGGCGGGGCGCTCTCCACGGTGCATCCGGTGGAGCTGCTCGCTCACACCCTGCGCGCGCTCGTCACTCGCAGTGGGATCGATCCGGCCCTCGTCGACGACGTGATCGGCGGGTGCGTCGACCAGGTCGGCGAGCAGGCGATGAACACCACCCGGTACGCCTGGCTGTCGGCGGGGTTCCCGGACTCCGTGCCGGCCACCACGGTGGACCGGCAGTGCGGCTCCTCGCAGCAGGCCGTTCACTTCGCCGCGCAGGGCGTGATGTCCGGTGCGTACGACCTGGTGGTGGCCTGCGGGGTCGAGTCGATGAGCCGGGTGCCGATGTGGTCCAACGTGCCGAAGGGCGCCGACGTCTTCGGCCCCGGTGTGGCCGCCCGCTACCCCGAGGGGCTCGTCCCGCAGGGCATCAGTGCCGAACTCATCGCCGCCAAGTGGTCGATCGGCCGGGAGGAAATGGACGTCTTCGCCGCCGCCTCGCACCAGAAGGCCGCCCAGGCGCACCGGGACGGGCTGTTCGACGCCGAACTCGCCCCCGTGCCGACGGCGTGGGGGACCGTCGCCATGGACGAGTCCGTCCGTCCCACCACCACGCCCGAGATCCTCGCCGGCCTGCGCCCGTCCTTCGCCGACCCCGGCTTCACCGAGCGGTTCCCGCAGATCGAGTGGTCGGTGACGGCCGGGAACAGCAGCCCGGTCAACGACGGCGCCTCCGCCGTCCTGATCACCAGCGGTGAGACCGCGGCCCGGCTCGGCCTGCGGCCGTTGGCGCGGCTGCACAGCTTCGCCGTGACCGGCTCCGACCCGCTGCTGATGCTCACCGGGGTCATCCCCGCCACCGAGAAGGTGCTGCGCCGGGCCGGGCTCGGCCTCGGCGACATCGATCTGTTCGAGGTCAACGAGGCCTTCGCGAGCGTGGTGCTGACCTGGCTCCAGGCGACCGGCGCGGACCCGGCGAGGGTCAACGTGAACGGCGGTGCGATCGCCCTCGGGCACCCGCTGGGCGCGAGCGGCGCCCGCCTGATGACCACGCTCGTCCACGCGATGCGGCAGCGCGGCGCGCGCTACGCGCTGCAGACGATGTGCGAGGCGGGCGGCCTGGCCAACGCGACGGTGCTGGAAGCACTTTAGGACCCACTTCGAAGGGGGAAGTCGGCCCGGCCGACTTCCCCCATGCAGCACGCGTGCCAGCTCAGCCGCAGTCAGGCGTGAGCGAGCCGACCCGGCGGCCGTCCAGCTCGTGGTTGCCGTAGCCGCTGACCTCCTGCTCCTCGCCGGCGAAGTCGGGCCGGTCGTTGAGGCGGACTACGCAGCCGAAGCCGTCCGGGAGCGGGTTGCGGACGGACTTGGGGAAGATGGCCGGCTCGATGTCGTCCAGCTCGCGGAGGTTGAAGCCGGTCTTCGTCACCTTCGCGTCCACGGCGAGGAGCACCCGCCCGGTCTGCTGCGGTCCCTCGAACAGGCAGAGGTAACCCTGCTTGCAGGCGGCGGCGTTGGGCTCGGCCTGCACGGCCGGGGCGAAGGCGGCCGAAAGACCGAAGGTGAGCAGGGTGCTGACGGCGAGTCGGGCGACGGGGTGACGCATGGGCGAGCAACTCCTCGATGGGGAGAGTGTGGTGACGAAGACGCAGTTCGATCACGCCTCGATCACCGGACGTTAGCATGCGTCCACTTTCCGTTCATATTCGTAACGTCGCTTTTCGGACAGTGCGGTGAGGGCGGCCGCGAGCAGGGCGGCCCGCCCGGCGGCCGGTGGGAAGCGGTCCGGCGCCACGTCGTGCTCGGCCCAGCCCTGCTCCTGGAGCCGGAGCAGCTCCCGGTGCACGTCGCCCGGGTCGGTCCACCGTGAGGCGTCGGCACAGACCGCCACGAACCGCCAGTCGGGATCGGCCACGGCGAGTTCGGCGGCGAGCGCGGTGAGGGCCTGCCCGGGGGCGGTCGCCGCCAGAACCTTCAGGGCGGCGACGCGGACGCCGGGCAGCGGGTCGTCCCCGTACTCGGCCAGCACCTCCTCGATCCCCGGCCGGTGCCGCTCGTCGAGCCGGTACAGCCGGGCCAGCGCGGCGGCGGCCTCGGTGCGGACCGTCGGTTCCGGGTCGTCGTCCAGCAGCCGGACCAGCAGCGAGACGGTCCGGCGGTCGCACGGGACGTCCGGCCGCACGGCCACCACCGCGGCGGCCACCCGCCGCACGCCGCCGTCCGGGTGGTCGAGCAGCTCCAGGAGCACCGGCGCGCAGTCGTCGCGGACGGCCAGATAGAGCGGGAGCGCGGCGACGAGCACCACGGGGTGCTGGGCCGGCCCGCAGATCCCGTCGAGCAGCCGTGCCAGCACCGGGACGAACCGCCGGCCCTTGTCGTGGCCGGCCACCAGCACCTCGAGCAGTTCGGCGCCGAGCGCGACCGACTCCGGATCCCCCGAGCGCAGCAGCGCGGCCCCCTCGTCGAACACCTCCCCGGCGGCCGCGCCGCCGGCCTCGTCGAGCACCCGCCGGCGCCGGTGGTCGCCCGCCGGGTGGGCCCGCGCGCGGAGCAGGAGCTCGGCGACGTCGACGTGCCTGCGGTGCAGGTGCAGAAGCCGGCCCAGCATCTGGCCCCCCTTTCGTCGGCTGGCTCCATTGTGCGCCGGGAGAAGGGGAGTTGAGGGTGTCCGGGGGCGCCGGGGTGGTCGGTGGTCGCCCGGGGGAGGCACGAACGGCCGGTCCGGCTCGGCGGACCGGGGCGGGCGGCGGCCGAGCGGCGATTCCCGGTGATCAACTCCCTGGCCGCCCGGCTGCTCCCCTTCGCCCGGCTGGACGCACCCTGCTGGACGCCGCGACCCCGGCCGGGTCCGCCGGCCGCCGCTGCTGCCGGGGGGCGCTGGCTACGGCGCTGGGCGCGGTGGTCCGGCGCGAGCCGCCGCTCTCCGACCGGTCGGGCGGCGATCGGGACTGACCACTCGGAATAGCGTGAGCCCGTTTTTTCCGAGCAGGTTTCTTCCGTCGCACCGCGCCATTCCGAGATATTCCTCACGCCCGCTCCGGCAACGGAGCGGTCAACCTCGCCGTCGAGGCGTGAGGATCATGAAGATTGCGATCAACGGCTGGAGTGCCGCGTACCGGTGGAGGTATGGTCGAGCACCGTGTGGCAGCATGGCGTGCCGGTTGGAGCAGCGGGGATCACGGAGGGTGGCTGGTCACTCGGCTCGCGTGTTCGGACATGGCCCGCGGGTCACGCTGTGCAACCAGTCACCGAACTGAATTTCGAAGGGTAAAGCGGCATGTCCACGATCACACGGCTCCGACCCGTTCCCCGGCGAACTGCGGGGTCCGATGTCTGACCGCGGATCGCCGAGCGGGCCGGCCAGACTCCGCTCCTTCCTGCGCACCCGGACCGCCCTCGCCGCCGCGGCGTCCCTGATCTCCCTGATGAGCTTCGCGGTGCTGCGGCACTTCCAGAACATGTCCATGGTCGACATGCTGGTCTACCGCGCCGAGGGTGCGGCCGTCTGGAACCACCAGGACCTCTACGCGATGCGGCTGCCCGGCTGGGACCTGCCGGCGACCTATCCGCCCTTCGCGGCCATGCTGTTCGTGCCGAGCTCCTGGTTCGACGTGACCCCGCTGCGCGCGATCGTCACGCTGCTGAACGTGGCTCTGCTGGGCCTGCTCGCCTACCTGGCGTTCAAGCTGGTCGGCTGGCCGCGGGAGCGGCACCGGCTGATCGGTGCGATCCTGGTGGCCGGCTTCGGCGTCTGGCTGGAACCGGTCTACACCACGCTGCAGTACGGCCAGGTCAACCTGGGCATCGCCTGCCTGGTGCTCTACGACTTCACCCGTCCCGACAACCACCGCTACAAGGGCGTCGGGATCGGTCTGGCGGCCGGGATCAAGCTGGTGCCGGGCCTGTTCGCCGTCTATCTGCTGCTCACCGGCCGGATCCGGGCCGCTCTGGTCGCCGGCGGCACCTTCCTGGCCAGCGCGCTGATCGGCGTCGTCGCGCTGCCCGGTGCGTCCTGGGGCTACTGGACCGACTACATGTGGGACACCCGCCGGGTCGGCATCACCGAACTGGTGGACAACCAGTCGCTGCGCGGCGCGATCTGCCGGCTGCTGAGCAGGCACGACCCGGGCATGATCGCCACCGTCGGCACCGGGCTGGCGCTGCTGCTCGGCCTGTCGGTCGCCGTGGTGGCCGGTCGCTCGGCCCGGGTGATGCGACGGGCCGAGGCGTGGGGCGTGATCTGCACCGCGCTGACCTCCCTGCTGGTCTCGCCGATCAGCTGGACGCACCACTACGTCTGGTGCGTGCCGCTGTTGATCCTGCTGCTCACCGAGGCGGTCCAGGAGGCCGGGCAACCGAGTGAGCTGCGCCGGCTGCGCTGGCGGCCGGCGTTCGTCGCGGTGCTGCTGGCCTTCCTCTCCTACGCGATGTGGCTGGTGCCGCAGGCCGGGGGGCTCGGGGTGCCGTGGAACTGGCAGGTGCCGTCGTCGGTCTATCCGGTGACCAGCCTCGCGGTGCTCGGCGCGATGGCGTACCGGATGTGGCCGGTCGGTCGCGACATGATCCGCCAGTGGCAGCTCGGCCGGGCCGAAACCGCTCAGGAACCGGCCCGCAGTGCCGCGTTGACAGGTCAAAGGTAGTCAGAGGTACAAGATGGTCACCCAGCAGGTACAGGTAGACGCGCCGACGCGTGGCCTGATCCCGGCACAGGTCCGCCGGCAGGCCGGCAACCTGTTGACCGGAACGCTCGGTTCGGGCCGGCGCCGCACGGTGTTGTTCGCGCTGCTCTGCTTCGCGGTGACCTGCGCGATCGACATGCAGTACTGGACCTCGGTCCAACTCGGCGGATTCGACCTGGGGATCTTCGACCAGGGGATCCGCGGATACGCGCATTTCCACCTGCCGATATCCGAGGTCAAGCGCTACCACCACGAATTCCCGCCCGGATTCTCACTGCTCGGTGACCACTTCTCGCCGATCCTGGCGCTCTTGGCCCCGCTCTACTGGATCTGGAACGATCCGCGTTCGCTGCTGATCGGGCAGTCGCTGCTCTTCGCGGCGGGTGTTCCGCTGGTGCGGCGGATCGCGCTGGCGAACTTCGCACAGGCGCCGGGCCGGGTGGCCCGCCGCGCCGCCGACCTGGCCATGCTGGCCTACGGCTTGGGCTGGCCGTTGCTGAACGCCGCCAAGGTCGGTTTCCACGAGGTCGGGTTCGCCGTCCCACTGACCCTGCTGATGCTGGAGCGGGGGGCGGCCCGGCGGTACGGCGTGACGATCGCCGCCGCGGTGCTGCTCTGCTGCACCAAGGAGGACCTCGGACTGCTGGTCGGCGCCTACGGCCTGGTGCTCATCCTGCGCGGCCGGCGCTCCGGCGACCGGCGTGGCGTGCGGGTCGGCGCCGGGTTGCTGGTCGGCGGCCCGATCGCGACGGCGGTGGCGATCCAGTGGCTGATCCCCGCGATGGGCGGTGAGCCCGGCTACTACTGGAACTACCAGGAGCTCGGGCCGAACGCCGGCGCGGCGGCGGTCAACGTCCTGCACGACCCGATGCTGCTGGTGCACGGCGCGTTCAGCGCTCCGCTCAAGCCGCTGCTGGTGCTGTGGCTGTTCGGCACGCTGCTGTTGCTGCCGCTGCGCTCGCTGACGGTGCTCTGCGCGGTGCCGCTGCTGGCCGAGCGGATCCTCTCCACCAACCCCAACCACTGGTCGATCGCCCGGCACTACGACGCGTTCCTGTGGCCGGTGTTGGTGACCGCGACGATCGAGGCGCTGGCTCGGCTGTACGCCGTCGAGCGGACCCGGCGTACGGCGCACTGGCTCGGTGTCACGGTGGTCGGCTTCACGGTCGCCGCCGCGCTGCCGCTGGGCCTGATCTCGCTGGCCACCCCGGGGCGCTGGCGGCCGGAGGCGAGCGAGGCCGCGCTGGTCAGGGCGGCCGCGATGATCCCCAACGGCGCCACGGTGGAGGCCGACAACCAGGTGGTGCCGCGGCTCACCGCCCGCACCAACGTCGTGCTGGTGGACGAGACCCCGCGCGGGATGGACTACGTGCTGATCCGCTCGGTCGGCCGGTCCTTCCCGTTCTCCTCCGACAAGCAGCAGGCCGACCGGATCCAGCTGCTGCTGGCCAACGGCTACCAGCAGATCTGGGGGGACGACGGCGTGGTGCTGCTGCACCGGGTCAGCGACGTGCCGATCCCCGGCGAGGAGGTCCCGGGGCCGGGCAGCCACCCGGTCCAGGACGTCGTCCCGTCCGACGTCGGGCACAACCTGTTCCGCGGCTGATCCGGCGGGATCCGGGGCAGCGGACCACCCGGACGGCGCCGGGCCTCCCGGCCGGGAGGCCCGACGGGCCTACGGCTTCCAGTAGTCGCCCGACATCACCAGGTACACCAGCATCTTGATGCTCTCCCCGTAGTACCCGTCCCCGAACGGGTTGGTGCCGAGCTGCTTCCAGATCGCGTCGGTCCACGCCTGGTCGCCCGCCGCCATCGCGGCCGGGCCGACCGCGTCGCCGGCCTCCTCGGCCTGGTCGCTGGTCGAGTACGGCGTGCAGTTGAGCTTGGTGTGCGGGTAGACCTTCTGCGGGTTGCCGCCCGACTCGCCCTTCAGACAGGCGGATTCGAGCTTCGCGGTGGTGTACGAGACCGCCGCCGTGGAGCTGCCGTTGAGCAGCGCGTCGGTGCCCAGGTGCCAGGGGACCCGGATGGAGTTGTAGCCGACGATGTTGTCGGGCTGGTCCTCCTGGTAGTCGGCGGGGGCCGGCTTGGGGCTGGTGGTGTTGGCGTTCACCACGAAGTCGGAGAGCAGGCCGCCCTTGGCCGAGTACCCGTGGGTGAACTCGCTGATCACCGCCTGGGTCCGGTCGAGCACCTTGGTCCAGTCGTGCGCCGGGTCGTACGCGGCGAACGCGCGCAGGTGGTCGATCATCGAGTCGGACGGCCGGGTGTCGGTGTTCGGCCCGTCGTCCTCGCACTTCAGGTGGCCGTCGGGGGCGACGTCGTGGGCGTAGACGTCGGCCAGCCAGG